>NZ_ASSI01000040.1:0-106073 GCF_000466765.1 Burkholderia sp. AU4i
CCGGGCGCGGCGAGCCGCGCGCGCAGGCTGCGGAGGCCGCGCTGCAGGCGTCGGGCGTGGGCTGGGGCGTGGTGCGCGCGAGCTGGTTCAACCAGAACTTCTCCGAGGGCTACCTGATCGACGGCGTGCTGGCCGGCGAAGTCGCGCTGCCGGCCGGCGCGGTGCGCGAGCCGTTCGTCGATGCGGACGACATTGCGGACGTCGCGGTGGCCGCGCTCACCGAGGCGCGCGTCGCGAACCGCGTGATCGAGGTCACGGGCCCGCGCGCGCTGACGTTCGCCGAAGCGGTCGGCGAAATCGCGCGGGCCGCCGGCCGGCCGGTCGTCTATCGCGAGATTCCGGCCGATGCGTTCTTGGCCGGATTGCGCGAGGCCGGCGTACCGGAGCCGGTCGCCGCGCTGCTCGACGATCTGTTCGGCGTGGTGCTCGACGGGCGCAACAGCGCGGTGACGGACGGCATCGAAGCGACGCTCGGGCGGCCGGCACGCGACTTCGCCGACTATGCGCGCGCGACGGCCGCGACCGGCGTGTGGAGCGCACGATCATGATCGCGTTCGTGACGCCCGTCCTGCTGTGGGGCTCGGCCGTCGGCTGCGGGCTGATGGCCGGCGTGTACTTCGCGTTTTCGGCGTTCGTGATGACGTCGCTCGGACGGATCGCGCCGCAAGCCGGCGTGGCCGCGATGAACGCGATCAACGTCGACATCGTGCGTTCGCCGTTCATGCCGCTGTTCCTCGTCACGACGCTGATGGCGCTGGCACTGGTCGTGATCGCGCTGCTCGATCGCGGCCAGCCGGGGGCGATGGCCGCGCTCGCGGGCGGCGTGCTGTACGTGTTCGGCATGTTCGCGGTGACGATGGCCGTCAACGTGCCGCTCAACGATGCGCTCGCCGCGGCCGATCCGTCGACCGCGCCCGGCGCCGCGCTGTGGACGCGTTACGTGAACGACTGGACGAGGTGGAATCACGTGCGCACGGTCGCGTCGGCCGCCGCGTGCGTGTTCTTCATCGCGGGGATCGCGGCGCGGTAGCGCCCCCGTCGCGCACAGCCGCGCGCTACGCGTAAAACGCCGACGGCGACACCCCGAAATGCCGCTTGAACATCGCCGAGAACGCGCTCTGGCTGCTGTAGCCGTGATCCATCGCGACGGTCAGCACCTTCTCGCCGTGCGCGAGGCGCTTGAGCGCGAGCAGCAGGCGGGCCTGCTCCCGCCAGCGGCGGAAGCTGAGGCCCGTCTCGCGCCGGAACGCGCGATGCAGCGTACGGACCGACAGGCCGAGCCGGTCGGCCCATTCGGCGATCGTGCGCGGATCGTCGGGCGCGGCGACGAGCGAGTCGCAGATCGTCCGCAGCCGTGCGTCGTGCGGCCACGGCAGATACAGCGGCAACAGCGGCGCGACCGTCACCTCGGCGAGCAGCAGGTGCATCAGGTGGTCGTGGCGCGAGCCCGGCGCGTAGTCGAGCGGCACGTCGACCGCGGCGAGGATCAGCTCGCGCAGCAGCGGATGCACTTCCACCACGCAACTGCGCGCGGGCAGGTGCTCGACCGTGCCCGGTTCGACGAACACGGTGCGCATCTGCACGTCGCCGCTCATCTGCACCGTGTGGTCGAGGCCGGCTTCGAGCCACACGCCGCGCGTGGGCGGCACGACCCACGACGCGCCTTCGGACTGCACGTGCATCACGCCCTCGATCGCATAGAGCAGTTGCGCGCGGCGATGGCAGTGCGTCGGTATCGACGTGCCGTGCGGGTACGCCGCCGCCATCGCCGACACGGGCATCGGCGTCGATTCGTAGCGCAGGTGCGCAAGCGGCGGGGTGGGCTCGAGTGTCCGATTGGCGACAGGTCCTGACATTTTGGCGTGAGACAGGCAGTTGGGCGGGCGGGCACGATGGCGTTCCGATTCACGCCCGCACCCTGTCACGATATTAATCCGTCAAACGCGATGAACAAGCCTCCTTTTCTGTTTCCCTTCTGCGCGATCGCGCTGTGGGCCGGCAACGTGGTCGTGTCGAAGCTGTCGGCATCGACGATCGACCCGTCGGCGATCACGTTCTACCGGCTGCTGCTCGCCGTCGCGCTGATGAGCGTGTTCACGCTGCGCCCCGCGTGGCGCAACCGCGCGGCGCTCGTCGCGCACCTGCCGAAGCTCGCGGTGCTCGGTTTTCTCGCGATGGCGCTGTTCCAGAGCCTGTCCTACGAGGCCGCAAAAACGACGAGCGCGACCAACATGGCGATCATCACGGCGCTCGTGCCGCTGATGACGATGGCGCTCAGCTCGCTGCTGCTCGGTGATCCGCCGGGGGCCGGCATGATCGGCGGCGGGGTGCTGTCGCTCGCGGGCGTCGTCTACCTGATCGCCGAGGGGCACCCGACGACGATCGCCGCGCGCGGCGTGCATGCGGGCGACCTGCTGATGCTGGCCGCGTCGGCCGCGTATGCGCTGTACGGCGTGCTGCTCAAGCGCTGGCGCATCGGCGTGCTGCCGGCGTGGCAGTCGACCTACGTGCAGGCGCTCGCCGCGCTCGTCTTCATGGTGCCGATGCTGCTGCGCTTGCCCGCGCAGGCGGCGTGGCCGACCCGCGCGAGCGTGCCGCTGATCCTGTATGCCGGCGTGCTGGCGTCGGTCGTGCTGCCGTACCTGTGGATGCAGGGCGTGCGGCTGCTCGGCCCGAGCCGCTGCGCGATGTTCATGAACCTGCTGCCGGTGATGACGGCCGGCGGCGCGATCGTGCTGCTCGGCGAATCGCTGCGGCTGTATCACCTGATCGGCGGCGGCGTGGCGCTCGTCGGCGTGGCGATCGCGCAGCGGTTCCCGTTCCACGCGAGTGCATCGCAGGGAGTACGGCAATGAGCGGCGACCGCGACATGCAGAACCTGATGGCCGTGGTGCCGGACGCGTGCGCATCCGTCGACGGTCCGGCGCTCGCGCACCAGCTCGAACGGATCGCGACCGCGCTCGAGGCACTTGCGGGCACCGGCCGCCCGGCGGCCGTCGATTTCGACGCGGCCGTCGCGTTCCGCTGGCGCGGTTTCGACGGCGGGCCGCGCACGGCGCCGCTCGAACCGGTCGCGGCGCCCGCGCTGACAACGTTCGATGCGCTGCGCAACGTCGAGCGCCAGGTGGCGATCGTCGAACGGAACACGCGGCAGTTCGTGCGCGGGTTCGCGGCCAATCACGTGCTGTTGACCGGCGCGCGCGGCACCGGGAAGTCGTCGATCGTGAAAGCGTGCCTGCACGCGTTCGCGCCGCACGGGCTGCGGCTGATCGAGGTCGGCAAGGAACGGCTCAGCGATCTGCCGGCGATCGTCGAGCTGGTGCGTGCGCGGCCCGAGCGGTACATCGTGTTCTGCGACGACCTGTCGTTCGAGGCCGGCGAGACCGGGTACAAGGAACTGAAGACGGTGCTCGACGGCTCGGTCGCGAGCGACCTGTCGAACGTGCTCGTGTATGCGACGTCGAATCGCCGCCACCTGATGCCCGAGCAGGCGAGCGACAACGCGAACGTGTCGCGCGCGGAGAACGGCGAGCTGCATCCGGGCGACGCGGTCGAGGAGCGGATTTCGTTGTCCGAGCGTTTCGGGATCTGGGTGACGTTCTACGGGTTCACGCAGGATGCGTACCTGGCCGTCGTCGAAAGCCGGCTCGTGGAAGCCGGGTTCGATGCGGAGCAGATCCGCGCGGCGCGCGAACCGGCGCTGCAGTGGGCGCTGGAACGCGGTGCGCGGTCGGGGCGGATTGCCGGGCAGTTCGTGCGGGATTACCTCGGGCGGCTGGCGGACGAACGCGACGCGGACGAACCCGCGCACGCGCGGCGCGCGGGTTGAGCGGGGCGTTACAACACCCGCTCCGACAACACGCGGAACGCCACATCCGGCACGACGAAGCACAGCGGTTCGCCGGTCGCGCCGATCCGCGCGAGGAAGGCGCCGCCGCCGACCGGTTCGACCGGTTTCAGCGGCCGGACCGCATCGATGTCGATCGGCAGGTCGATCGACGCATGGGCGAGGCCGTCGCAGTCCGCGACATGCGCGACGGCCGCGTGCTGCAGCGACAGGTAGGCGACGGCGTCGCGCCAGCCTCCGAAGAACGGCGCGAACGCGGCGGGTAGCGTGTCGTCGTTCGACACGGCCGCCGAGCAGTGGAAATCGGGCGCGCTTCCGGTCCCGCCTGACAGCAGCGTTCGATAACGTCCGTCCTGCACGGCATGGGTGAAGCGCGCGGCGAGATGCGACGGCAGCGCGTCGCTGAAGAGCCGGCTGCCGAGCGCATAGAGCGGATGATCGAACACGTTCTTCACGAACAGCACCGTGCGATCGGCCGGCACGTCATCCGGCAGCGCATCGACGTAAAGCCGCCAGTTGCTTTGCAGCGGCGACGGGAACACGCGTCGCAGCGGGCCGGCGATACGCGGGCCGAAATGGCGGTGCGCGTAGGTGAGGATCGTGAACGGCGTGCGGCCGTCGCGGCTCGCGAGCGTGACGCCGCGCGGCACCAGGTGCGCGACGGCGGCGACGTCGACCAGCCACGTGCAGTACACGACGTTCTCGACTTCGCTCGCGAGTTGCAGGAACGGCAGCCGCGACAGCAGCGCGCGGCGTGCGCGCAGCAGCGGGCGGCTCGCGACGAGCCGGTTGGCGAGGCGGCCGACGGGGCCGGCGGACGGGTAGACGAAGGCGTTGTCTTGGCGCATGACCGGCATTGTGCCGATGTCGCGGAGCGGGCGGAAGAGGCGCCTTCGTCGAAACGGTCGGTGCCTGCCTTTGCCGGTCGGAAATCATGCCGTTGAAGGCAGGTTCAAGGTCGAGCGGTCACGGCCTCGAGCGCAACGTCACATCGGCATTCGGTGTCGCGCCAACCTTTTCGAGTGCGGCCACCGCGGCGTCGTTGCCTTGCAGGATCGCGTTCTGCAGCGCGGTGCGGCCGAGCGCATCGACGTGATCGGGGTTCGCGCCGTGCGCGACGAGCACCGGCAGCATGTCGAGGCGGCCGAACAGCGCGGCGAACGACAGCGCCGTTTCGCCGGCGTGATTGGTCTGGTCGATCGGGCAGTGCGTATCGGCCAGCCGTTTCGCGATCGCGGTCTCGCCCTTGAACAGCGCGCCCATCAGGGCCGTGTTGCCGTGACGATCGCCGAGACACGGGTCCGCGCCGTTGCGCAGCAGATAGTCGAGCGTTGCAGGCTGGTCGCGATAGGCGGCCAGGATGACCGCCGTATAACCTTCGCGTGTCGTCGCGTCGATCGGATAGCGCGCGTCGACGAGTGCCTGCAGGATGTCGATGCGACCGAGGCGCGCGGCGGCGAACCATGCGTCGTCGTAGCGGCGCAGGTCGGCGTGCGCATCGGGGTGCGGCACGGCCGCCGGCGGTGCGGTTTGTGCGCAGGCCGCGAGCACGACGGCTCCGGCGATCGCGAGCGCGCGGGAGAGGGCGGTTCGGAGTCGATTCTTCATCAGCAATGCGCGCCGCGCGTGGACGCGCGGCGCAATCGGATCGATGGGTCGGGACGCGAAGGCCGCACCGGCAGCCTTCGCGGGATTACCCGATCAGTTCTCGACGAGTTTGTCGGCGAGCGATTTCACGCGGGTCAGGTCGGCGTGCGTGGCACGCGCCAGGCGCGTCCCGTAGTCCGCATCGGCCTTGTAGAAGTACGACAGCATCGCGTACTTGTTCGCGTCGTTCGTCACGTGGTTCAGGTCACCCGACAACGCGGTCACCAGATCCTGCCGCTCCTGCGCGGGCAGCGTGCGGTAGTACTCGCCCGCCTGCCGGAAGTTCAGCGTCTTGCGGATCGCGGCTTGTTGCGTCGTGCCGGCAAGCGGCGTCTGGACCGACTTGTACCGCGGGTTCTGCGCGAGTTCGTTCAGCGCCGACGGCTCGTAGTTCACTTCGCCCTTGCGGTCGCCGAAGTTCATCGCGCCGTCCTGGTTGTTGTTCGTGACGGGCACGCGCGGCCGGTTGATCGGCAACTGGTTGAAGTTCGCGCCGAGGCGGTACATCTGCGTATCGGCGTACGAGAACATCCGGCCCTGCAGCATCCGGTCTTCCGACGGCTCGATGCCCGGCACCATCCGCGACGGGGCAAAGGCGGATTCCTCGGTCGACTCGAAGTAGTTGTCCGGCACACGGTTCAGCGTCAGCGTGCCGATCTTGCGCTCCGGCACGCCGGTCCATACCTTGGTGTCGTCGAGCGGGTTGAAGTCGAACGCGTCGAGCTCAGACGGCTTCAGCACCTGGATGTAGAGATCCCACTTCGGCGCGTTGCCCGCCTTCAGCGCGCCGTACAGGTCGTTCGTCATCAGGTTCCAGTCGGCACCGATCGAACCGGGAATGTCCTTCGGCCGAAGCCCGTGCATCCCTTGCGCGCTCTTCCAGTGGAACTTCACGTACGTGTACTTGCCGTCGGCGTTGACGAACTTGAATGCGTGCACGCCGTAGCCGTCCATGTTCCGGTACGAATCGGGCATGCCCTCGATCGAGTACAGCCGGGTCAGCATGCTGGTTGCTTCGGGCGCGTGCGCGAAGAAATCGAACGCGAGGTTCGCATCCTGCACGCCGGTGACCGCGCTCGGCTTGTTCGCATGGACGAAGTCCGGGAACTTGATCGCGTCGCGGATGAAGAAGATCGGCAGGTTGATCCCGACCAGATCCCAGTTGCCCTGTTCCGTATAGAACTTCACGGCGAAACCGCGCGGATCGCGCGCCTGCTCGGGCGAGCCGCGATAACCCATCACGGTCGAGAAGCGGACGAACACGGGCGTTTTCGTGCCGGGCGTGAAGACCTTGGCCGTCGTCAGTTCGCTGATGTCGGCGCTCGGCACGAATTCACCGAACGCGCCGGTGCCGCGGGCATGCACGACACGCTCTGGGATGCGTTCGCGATCGAAGCGCTGGAGTTTTTCGATGAGATGCGAGTCTTGCAGGAGCACCGGCCCGTTCGGCCCGGCTGTCTGCGAATTCTGGTTGTCGCCGACGGGCGAGCCGTTGTCGCGCGTCAGTTCGGCAGCGTGTGAGGAAGAGGCCAATGCGACGCAGGCCGCGGCAATCATGCTCTGCAAGAAGCGATTCGCGGTGTTTGACATATCGATGAGGTTCCTTGGATGAAATTCGGGGGAAGACCCCGCCGAACTGTAGTCTCGTCGACATGCGCGATGCCAATTGAATCTCTCTAATTGAGTGATAGGGGATCGTTTGTTCTTGCTGTTGATTCGGTTAACTAAGTTATTTTATGGCTGGCCTCCGGGTGGCAGACTAACCCGATACGGGCCGGGGATGCTCCATCGATCTGAAGCAGCGCAGTACGTGCATGGAACCGGATCGACGACGCGACGACCATGCCGACTGCCATGCCGCTGAAAATGATCGACAACGCGCGCGGTAGCAGCGGCGGCGGCGCGAAGCGCACCACCGCAGCCGTCAGCGCCCCGCGTCGTCAATACGCCGATTCGCCGCCGCCCTGGTCGGTGACGATCGCCACCCCCGAGGTCGTGCCGAGCCGCGTCGCGCCGGCCTCGATCATCGCCAGCGCGGCCGCGCGGTCGCGCACGCCGCCCGAAGCCTTCACGCCGAGCACGGGGCCGACCGTGCGGCGCATCAGCGCGACATCCGCGAGCGTCGCGCCGCCGTGGCCGAACCCTGTCGACGTCTTCACGAACGCGACGCCGAGATCGCGGCACATCTCGCACACGCGCACCTTCTCGTCGTCGGTCAGCAGCCCCGTTTCGAGGATCACCTTGAGCGGCACCGCACCGCAGGCGCGGTGCACGGTGTCGATGTCGGCCTTCACGTCGTCGGCGCGGCCGCTCTTCAGCGCGCCGATGTTGATCACCATGTCGATCTCGCCGGCGCCCGCCGCGATCGCGGCGGTGGCTTCGAATGCCTTGGCGACCGACAGCCCCGCGCCGAGCGGAAAGCCCACCACGGCGCAGACGAGCACGCCGGTATCGGCCAGCTCGCGCGCGGCGAGCGGCACGTTCGCCGAATTCACGCAGACCGAGTAAAAGCGATGCTCGGCCGCCTGGCGGCAGAGGTCGCGGATCTGCGCGTCGCTCGCGTCGGGCGCGAGCAGCGTGTGATCGATGGTTTGAGCGAGTTGGGCATTGGAAAGCGGCATGTTTCAGGACTCCACGGATCGTGTGCCGGAAGGGCACACGGAAAGTTGATGTTTTCACATCGGTTTGTTACAAATACGACATTCCGGCCGGGCCCGCGCGCTCGGCACGACAAGCGACGGACGCGGCGCGCACGCAGGATACTGGCATGGAAACGAAGAAGGGCGAACGAATCAAGACGCTGATGAACGTCCTGCAAGGGCAGAACGCGATTCATCTGAAGGAAGTCGCCGAGCTGTTCGGCGTATCGGAAATGACGATCCGCCGCGATCTCGCGGACAACCCGCACGGCCTCAGCCTGATCGGCGGCTACGTGACCCGCCACTTCGCCGCGCAGCGCAGCGACATCGGCGAGTACGTGGTCAGCGCCGAGAACAACCGGCAGACGGAGGAGAAGCGCCGCATCGGCAAGCTGGCCGCGCAGTTCGTGACGACCGGCGACACGATTTTCGTCGACTGCGGCTCGACCACGCCGTTCGTCGTCGACTTCATTCCGGACGACCTCGAATTCACCGCCGTCTGCAATTCGCTGAACGTGTTCGCGAAGCTGCAGCAGAAGCCGCATTGCAGCGTGATCCTGTGCGGCGGTGCGTACCATCGCAAGAACATGGTGTTCGAGTCGGTGGCCGAGACGGGCATCCTCGATACCGTGCGCGTGTCGAAGGCGTTCATCTCCGCAGCCGGCGTGAGCGACCGCTGCGGCGTGACCTGCTTCAACTTCCACGAAGTCGACGCGAAGAAGAAGGTGATGGAACGCGCGCAGAACCGCTTCCTGCTCGTCGACCACACGAAGTTCGACGAAGTGCGCGCGGCTTATTTCGCCGAGCTGACCGACTTCAACTACGTGATCTCGGACGGGCAACTGAGCAGCCGCTACGAAACGGCGATCCGCGAACACGGGATCGCGCTCGTGACCTGACGCCGCGCGGGCGGGCATCGCGCTTTGCATCGCCTCAGGCATGGCGGGCTTCCGCCGCGCTCAGGTAGCCGGTGACGACTTCGAAGCGGCGCGTCGCGCCCGGCGCGAGGGTCGCGACATGGCCCTTGCGGCGTTCGGCCTGATAACCCTCCGGCTCGCAGGTCGACGGCAGCGCGAACGCGGCGACCTGCTGGTCCGCGTTGTGCAGGATCCACCGCGTCGCATGCGGGAATTGCTCGGGGCGGTACGCGGTGTGGAATGCGCCGCCGTCCGGATGCTCGAGCCGGAAATGCGCGACGCCGCCGGCATCCGTTTCCGCATCGTTCATGAAGAACACGATCTCCGGGTCGTACAGCGCGGGCGCATCGAGCGTGTGAAGCCGTTGCGGTTCGCGCGCGAGCGTGGCCGTGTAGTCGCGCCACGCGGCGGTCGGCTTCACGTGCGCGGGCACGCTGTCGCGCAGCCGCAGCCCGTTGTGCGGCAGCGACTGCACGAAACGGCCGCCGGGCACGTACGCGTAGTTCAGGTGCGCCATGTACATCAGGTCCATCGGCGTGCCGCCGAGATTCGTCACGTCCATCGAGATCGTCATCTGCGCGTCGTGCTCCGTGAGCCGCACCGACGGACGCGCCATGTAGTGGCTGCCGAAACCCTGCACGAATTCGTACTCGCCGGTCACTTCGACGAACGCACCGCGCGCATCCGCGCCGATGACCAGGCTCGCGCGGTCCATCGGCGCGCACGGCATCTCGCCGTGCAGCGCGTGCGTGTCGTCCGGCCCCGGGCAGCCGTTGCGCAGCAGCCCGCTGTGGAACATGAAGCAGCCGTAGGTATCGATGATCGAAGCCGCGCGTTTCGGTTGCCGGAACATGTGCTTCATCGTCAGGTCGCGGCCGTCGAACGCGGCGGCCCAGATCATCTGGCCGAGATACGGCAGCACGACGAGATGGCCGCGCCGGTTCTCGAGCTTCAGCGCCTCGACACCGGACGGATACGCGAACGCGGTGACGGTCAGGCCGTCGGTGCGGTACAGCGTGCGCGGCGTGTCGCGGAAGTCGTCGCGCCGCAGTTCGATTTCGCCTCGCATGCTCATGCTCCCGACGTGTTGCGCGTGGCGGCGTAGCGCGCGGATGCGTGGCCGTCGGCGGTTGCGTCGGGCGTCGCGGCCGGCAGGTGGCGCAGGCAGTAGAAGCCGTAGTAGACGATCACGACGAAGCAGGCGAGCGGCACGACGAACGCGAGCTGCATGTTGCCGCCGGTGTGGTCGGAGATCAGCCCCTGGATCAGCGGCACGACCGCGCCGCCGACGATGCTCATCACGAGGATCGAGCCGCCGTATTCGGTGTCCTTGCCGAGCCCGTCGATCGTGAGGCCGTAGATGGTCGGCCAGCACGGGCCGAGGAACACGCTCACGCCCACGGCCGCATAGACGGCCGTGATGTTGTGCACGCTGATCGTGTACGCGAGCAGCGCGATGCACAGGATGCCGTAGACGATCAGCACCTTGGCCGGGCCGACGCGCTTCATCACGAGCGTGGCGACCAGCTTGCCGACGAAGAACGCGAAGAACGTCGCGAGCAGGTAGTGCGACGCGCCGCGCTCGGTGAGGCCGCCGATCTGCATCGCGAGCCGGATCGTGAAGCTCCACACGCCCACCTGCGCGCCCACATACAGGAACTGCGCGACGACGCCCGCGACGAAGCGCCGGTTGCCGAACAGGCGCGCGAGCGTGCCGCGCGCGTCGATCCGGTGCGTGGCCGCGCCGGGGCCGTTGCCCTTGCAGGCCGGGTAGGGCGTGAGCGCGAACACGATGAACACGGCGACGAGCACGACGATCAGCCACTTGTACGGCTCGAGCGTGGCCTGGATCATCGCGAGCTGGTGCACGTGGGCTTCGGCCGCCGACATCGCGGCAAGCTGCGCGTGCGACGCATCGCCTTCCTTGAAGATCAGGAAGCTGCCCATGTAGACGCCGGCCATCGCGCCGAACGGATAGAACGTCTGCGAGATGTTCAGCCGCCGCGTGCTGGTTTCGCGCGGGCCCATCAGCGTCGAATACGAGTTCGACGCGGTTTCGAGGAACGACAGGCCCGCCGCGATCACGAACAGCGCGACGAGGAACATCCCGTACTTCGCCATCGACGCGGCCGGGAAGAACAGCAGGCAGCCGGTCGTGTAGAGCAGCAGGCCGACCAGGATTGTCGTCTTGTAGCTGAACTTCTTCACGACGGTCGCGGCGGGAATCGCGAGGAAGAAGTAGCCGAGATAGAACGCGGACTGCACGAACGCCGATTCGAAATCGGACAGGAAGAACGACTTCTTGAACTGCGCGATCAGCACGTCGTTCAGGTTCGCGGCGGTGCCCCACAGCGCGAACAGGCAGCACAGCAGCGTGAAGGCGAAGAGCGGCGTGCGGTTCAGGTAATAGCCGTCGGGTGTGTGTTCGATTCTGGCTCGGCCCATGGGTGTCTCCTTCCTGGTTGTCTCGTCGATGAAGGCGCCGTTCAGATGCCGGCGTCGCGGAGGAAGCGTTCGAACGTCGCGGTGTCGGCGTACGACTTCTGCGTGCCGAGGCCCGTGACCGAATGCGCGGCATACGCGGACGCGTAACGCATCGCGTCGAGCGCGTTGCGCGATGCGGCGTAGCAGCGCGCGAAGCAGCCGATATAGGCGTCGCCGGCGCCCGTCGTGTCGCGCGCGTCGACCGGCACGCCGGGCACGTGCCGCACGCCGTCGCGCGAGACCAGCAGCGAACCGTCGCTGCCGAGCGTGACGAGCACGTGCTTCAGCCCGCGCGCGACCAGCGCTTCGGCGGCGCGTGCCGCGGTGTCGCGCGAATCGACCGGCATGCCCGACACGATCGCGAGCTCGGTTTCGTTCGGCACGAAGAATTCGACGGTGCGGATCCGCTCGAAATCGAGATCGGCGACCGCGGGCGCGGGGTTCAGCAGCACCGGAATGCCGTGGCGTGCGCCGAATTCGATCGCGTGATAGACGGTGTCGAGCTCGATCTCGAGTTGCAGCACGATCAGTGCGCATTCGGCGAGCTGCGGCGCGGCCGCGTCGATGTCGGCCGGCGTCAGGTGGCGGTTGGCGCCCTTGACGATCAGGATGCTGTTGCTCGAATCGGGCTCGACGAAGATCGGCGCGACGCCGCTCGGCACGCCGGCGACCTTGCTCACGTGCGTGGTGTCGATGCCTTCGCGCGCGAAGTTGCGGATCGTGTTGTCGGCGAACACGTCGTCGCCGACCTTCGTGACCATCACGACACGCGCGCCGAGGCGGGCGGCCGCGACCGCCTGGTTCGCGCCCTTGCCGCCGCAGCCCAGTTCGAAATTCGGCGCCTCGAGCGTTTCGCCCCGGGCGGGCATGCGTGCGACATAGGTCACGAGGTCGACCATGTTGCTGCCGATAACGGCGATTGTCTCCATCTGCGTCTCTTCCTTGGTATGGGGTGCGCCGCGCGGGTGGTGGGCGGCGGCATGCACGATGTGATAATAAAATCACATTGGATGTGAAAATGCAATCACATGATGTTTGAAGGGTTACGCATCGGCGCGCGATGCGGATGGGGCGGTTTCTCGGGGAAATCGACGTGTTGGCCGGTTTTGCCGTCGGATGTCGGATGAATTCGATGCGGCAAGGGCCCCGGCGCTGCGGAGCGCCGCGGCAGGAATGCCGTTCGGGTGTGGGGAGAGTCGCCGGGCGTGACGTGACGGGCCGGCTCGACCGATCCGGCGGAGGCGATGCGGTCGCTTTCGCGTGTTCTTGCCCGGCGCTTACGCGTACTCGGCGATCAGCGTATCGAGATTGCGCTGCGCGAGCGGTGTGAGCGGCGCGAATTCCGCCGATTGAAACAGCGGGGCCTGCGCGCGCAGGCGTTCAAGCGCCTGCTTGCGACCCTCGCGGAATGCAGCCGACGGCGCATCGGGGTCCTGTGCCCACTCGCATGCGATTGCGCGATCGTATTCGCGCAGTCGATCGGGCGCGGCCGCGACGATCGCGAGATCCGCGTCGAGAAAAAGCCGGCCGGCACGCTGCACGTCCGGGGCGGACGCGAACGCATCGGGCAGCCGGTGCGACTTCGTCGCGAGTACGAGATCGTGCGCAACGGATACATGCGATGCGTGCGCATGCAACCAGGATGCGCTGCAGTGTGCGTTCGTGACCTGCACGAGCCATTGCGCGCTGCGTGCTTCGTTGTCCGCATGATCCGGCAGCGTCGTCGCGTACACGAAGTCGTGCGCCCATACCGCAAGCTCGATCGCCGGCCACAGCGGTTCCGCGCGATATGGTGCGAGATGCGCGAACAGCTCGGCCAGGTGCGCGAGCGTGTGGTAGTGGCGTTGCGGTTCGCCATACGCGTGCTCGACGAGCGGCCAGACGGCGGCCGTGCCGAAGCAGGTATCGCAGGCGGCGTGCAGCGTGCGGGCGAGGTCGGGGGCGAGGGCGTTCATGAGCGGCGATCGGCTCGGGCTGGCGATGCGCGCAGCATAACAAACGCGGCGGCGTGTGCCGTGCTTGCTGCGTATCGATCCGGCGACAGCCGCGACCTTGTCGTCGGCATATCGCGGCGTGGCGGGCGGGGCGGCCGCACCGCATTTCCGATCCGGCGGTGGCCGGACGGTAGCGGCCGGTTCGTCATCGCAACGGGTTGCCCGCGCGCAGCGCGATGCTGAAGATCGCGACGATATTTCCGCCCGGCGCCCCTACACGTTGACGACGCCGCGCCCGAGTTCGATCACGCGCCCGCCGACACCGATCTTGCCGTCTGCACTGACCGACAATCGCAGCAGGCAAGGCCGACCGACGGCTTCGCCTTGCTCGACCTGAAACGCGGCGGGCAGGTCGCGTTTCATCGCAAGCAGCCACCCGCCCAGGTTCGCGCAGGCCGACCCCGTCCCCGGATCTTCCGACACGCTGCCTTGTTTCACGAAGAAGTAACGCGACACCACCGTGCCCGGACGCTCGGCATCGAACGCGAATACATACGCGGTCTTGCGGCCGAGGCTGCTGGTCGGCCAGACGCCGATGCCCGCGCTGTCGGGCTGCGCGCGGCGCACGGCGGCGGGGTCTTTCAGCGCGACGAGCAACTGGTCGGCGCCGGTATCGACCCAGATTGGCGGGGCGAGCAGGTCGTCTTCCGTCAGCCCCAGCAGGGCCGCCGTCCGGGCATCGGACAACTCGCAAGCCGCCGTCTTCGGCATGCCGGCATGCGGCGCGGTAAACGTCCACACATCGTCGCGCGCGCCGACGTCGACCACGCCGGCCTTGAATTCGAGCGCGAGTTCGTTGCCCGCGCCAAGAAGGTCGCGCACGACATGCGCGGTGCCGAGCGTCGGATGGCCGGCAAAGGCCATCTCGTAGCCCGGCGTGAAGATGCGAACCCGCGCATGCGCGCGCTCCGACGGCAGCACGAAGGTCGTTTCGGACAGGTTGAACTGCACGGCGAGCGCCCGCATGGTCGCGTCGTCCATGCCGCGCGCATCCTCGAATACGCAAAGCGGGTTGCCGCCGAACGTCGATTCGGCGAATACGTTCAGCAGGCGGAAGGCATAGGCGGTCATTGGACGCTCGCGTCAGTGTGGTGATTCACGTACCGGGGTGGAGTGCGCGCCGCGATGCACTCCGCGCGGGCAGCCGTGCAGGGTCGCATGGGTCAGCTCGCGTTGTCGAGCGGCGCAAGCATCGCCTGCATGTCGGGATGCTTCAGGACTTTCCGGTACTCCGCCGGGCTCATTGCATCGATCAACACGCGCCCGCTCACGTCCGCCTTGATGTACTCGACCGCGAGCAGCGCAATGACCGGGTTGGTCGTCAGGGTGGCGTGATCGGGCGAATGATCGCCGAATTCCGCCACCACGGCCTCGGTGTTGTCCGCCACGGCGACGGCGAGCCGGCGGCCGGACAGCCTGAGCCGCGCGCTGGCGCCGCATTTGGCCATGTCGTAGTGGCGCGGCCCGTTGAGCGTGCGATTGCCGTAAATCGCCACGTGCGTGTCGACGCCGCGTGCCGCGGCGGCCTCGAGCAGCGGCCCGAGGGCGTCGATCTCCTCGTCCCAGACGCCCGCGAAGATCTGGGTTTTCGCATTGACGATGACGCGCGCGAAGGCGCTGGCGATCGCTTCCCGCCCGCTCAGCGACCAGACGAGCCCCGGCTCCTGTTGAACCGGCAGCCGGTCGAGCGCGCCCGCGGCCGTTTCGAGATCCGCATTGAAGCGTTTGCGCAAATCCTCGAGCAACGACCGGTGGGGCACGGCCGCGTAGCGGACGGGCTCGGAACGGTTGACGAGCACCGCACCGCGCGCCTCCAGGCGGCCCAGCGTTTCATAGATCTTCGAAGGCGGCATGCCGGCGCGCCGGCCGACTTCCGCCCCCGTCAGCGCGGCCTGCCCGACGAGGGCCGCGTAGGCCTGCGCTTCGTACTGGGTGAATCCAAGCCGGATCAACGACGTGATCAGCTCCGTGTTTTCGCTCATGTGTATCGGCTCCGGCTCTTGCGCCCACGGCGACTCGCATGGGCTTGCTTGATTAACTACTGAAGTAGTATAAAATCGCTCGAACTTACTACCCAAGTAGTAGGCGATGCTTCTCAACCTGACTGGAGAGATCTTCAACATGCGAAAACGGATCAGCACCGGCTCCCCGTGGGAGCCCAAGGTCGGCTACTCGCGCGCGGTGGTCGTCGACAACACCATCTACATTTCGGGGACGGCCGGCAAAGGCGTGGACGTGTACGCGCAGACACGCGATGCGCTGGCGACGATCGACCGGGTGCTGGCGGACAGCGGGTTCTCGTTGTCCGACGTCGTCCAGAGCCGCCTGGTGGTCGCGGACTTCGACAACTGGGAAGCCGCCGCACGTGCGCACGGGGAGATCTACGGCGAAATCCGGCCGGCGTTTTCGCTGGTGCATGCGCTTCCGTTCGTCGATCCGGAGATCCTGGTCGAAGTCGAGGCGATCGCGGTCAGGCCCGCGGCATGACCGTCGCCGGCAACCGCGGGCCGCTGTCCCGCACCGCGACGGCCGTGCTTGCGCTGGCGGCCGGCGTGGCGATCGCCAACGGCTATGCGTTGCAGCCGTCGCTGTCGGCGATCGCGAGCGAGTTCGGGGTGGCGGCGTCGCGCATGGCGGCGCTCGCGTCCGTGACGATGCTCGGTTATCTGGTCGGCCTCGCCGTGCTGGTGCCGCTGGTCGACCGCTTCAGCCCGCGCGTGCTCGTCTCGATGCAGATGGGCGCGCTCGCGTTGTTGCTCGCGTGCGCGTCGTTGTCGCCCGGGCCGTTCGTGCTCGACGCCGCGTTTTTCCTGGTGGGCGCGGCAACGACGGTGGCGGCCCAATGCAGCGCCGTCGCCGGAAAACACGCGGATCCGCAACGGCGCGGCGTGGCGATGGGAGCCGTGTCGGCGGGCATTTCCGCGGGAATCCTGCTGAGCCGTTTCGCGGGCGGCGTGTTGTCGCAATGGTGCGGATGGCGCGGCGCGTTGCTCGTGCTGGCCGGATGCGTTGCGCTGGCCGCCGTCGGCGGTGCTGTGCTGTTGCCGGGCGGCCGGCCGGAAGGGCTGCCCGGCCGTGCGAACGCGATCGGTGCGATTCCGCGGTTGCTGCGCGACAGTGCGCCGTTGAGGCGTCGTACCTGCGCCGGCATGCTGTGGTTCTTCGCGTTCAACCTGGTCTGGGTGGGGCTCGCGCTTCGTCTGGCCGAGCCGCCGTATAACCTGGGTGCCGCCGCGATCGGTGCATACAGTCTCGCGGGCGTGCTGGGCCTCGGCGTGACGCGTGTTGCCGGAAAACTCGCCGATCGATTCGGCGATCGCGCGGTCATCCGGGGCGGGCTTGTCGTGGCGGCCGTGTCGACCTTGCTCCTTGCCGTTGCGCTCGGTCGTCCCGGATGGCTGGCTGCCGGGCTGGCGTTGTTCGATGCCGGTTGCTTTGCCGCGCAGGTCGCGAACCAGACGCGTGTCGTCGCGATTCAGCCGGCCCGGGCCGGGGCCTTGAGCGCAGCGTACCTGACGCTGTACTACGCGGCCGGTGCCGGCGGTGCCGTCGCGGCCGGGCTGCTCAACGCGCGGGTCGGGTGGGGCGCGATGATGATCGTAGCGGCAGCGGCCATCGCGGCGGCCGGGTGGATCGGTACCGCATCGGCGCGCATCGATGCGCGGAGCGAGCCGAGATCCGTCGCTTGAGCGAGGACGCGACGTGCGCGCGCGGTCGAACGGAATCCCGCTTTTTCGTGCATGATCGGTTTCTCCGTTGATCGACGGCGATCGGGTTTCGGCATTCAATCATCCGCAACGCCGGCGGATATCTTTAAGCCGGAGCAGACAGTCGCGCACCCGCGTGTGTCGTTTGCGATCGCATGCGAACACCGGTTCATCGGATCGACCGCAACGACGCCGTGCCCATGCAACGCGTGTCGGGTTCAGTGTCGTGCAGCGTGTGCAGGTGCCGCACGCAGGAGGCAGACATGGAACCAGACAGAGGCGTCGTGAATATCGGCGCCGGGTTGGCAGGCGCGCACGCGGAAGCCGGCTCGCCGCAGGCCGCGCTGGAAGCGATCGTCCGTGGCGTCGAAGGTTACGGCATTCCTGCCGGCACCGACTGGCCGACGGCGAAGCAATTCCTCGCGGACAACGACGGGCAGTGGAAATTCTCGGCGGTGCTGGTCGCGATCGTCGCGCGGCGCGAACCGACGATCCTGTTGACCCGGCGCGCGTCGAATCTCAGCGAATACTCGTCGCACGTGAGCTTTCCGGGGGGACGCCCGGCGGAGGCCGACCGCGATATCGGCGCGACCGCGTTGCGCGAGGCGTTCGAAGAGATCCGCCTCGCGCCCGGCGCGGTCCGCGTGGTCGGCAGCTTGCCGATCCATAAAACCAGGAAGCGCCACCACGCGATCTTTCCCGTGATCGGCATCGTGCCGGAAACGGCGACCTGGGAGGCGGCGCCCGCCGAAGTCGCGGAAATCTTCGAGTTTCCGTTCGCCGCGCTGCTGAATCCGGATCTGCCGCGCCAATACACGGACGGCGAACGCATGGGCGCGTGGTATTGGGCGGAGCAGACCCAGGACATCTGGGGCGTGACGGCCTTCATCCTGAATTCGCTCGCGGGCCTGGCACGCGATGCTACGCACGGCGAGCCGGCGCGTCGCGACTAGTTCATGCGCCGGGCCTGCGTCCGGCAAGGGTGATTCATGGAGATCGCGGAAGCGTTCGGCGACGACGGATTCGACATCCGTCGCCGCTATTTTGCGGCCGTCGCGATTCTGGTCGGCGTATTCATGTCCGCGCTCGACAGCGCGATCGCCGCGCTGTCGTTCTTGGCGAGCGTCGCGCGCATCTATCGGCAGCGGGGCCGGATGCGGCCGACGACATTCGGCGCGCGGGCCTGGCGCGGTACCCGATTCAATGCGACGACACGAACACCGCATCGTCGAATGCCGCCGGAATGGCGAAGCTCTCGCGCATGCGCTGCGTTTCCTTCGCCGGCGTCATGCCGAACAGGCGTTTGAATTCGCGGCTGAACTGCGACGGGCTCGTATAACCGACCGCGTAGCCGGCCGCCTCCGCCGTCAGGTCCTCGCGTACCATCAGCAACCGCGCCTGATGCAGGCGTGTCGACTTCAGGTACTGCATCGGTGATACCTGCGTGATTGCCTTGAAGTGGCTGTGAAAGCTCGGCACGCTCATGCCGGCAGCGTTGGCCAGTTGCGGCACGTCGAGCGGTTGCGCGTAATCGGCGTGAATCACGCGCAGCGACCGGCCGATCCGGCCGAACTGCCCGCGCATCGCCAGCGCGCTGCGCATCGCGCTGCCCTGCGCACCGGTGAGCACGCGGAAATACAACTCGCGCAGCAGCGCCGGGCCGAGCACCGCGGCATCGAGCGGCCGGCCCATCGCCTCGACGAAACGCAGCACCGACGCGTGCATCGTTGCATCCATCGGCGTCGACATCATGCTCCTGGGCGCCTGCACGGGCTCCGCGATCCCTTCGCGGTCGATCTGTGCCGCGAGTTCGGCGGCCATCGTGAAATCGAGGTGCAGATACAGCGCGAGCAGCGGGCGCTCGGGCGTGGCGTCGGTTTCCATGCTGAACGGCACGGGCACGGACACCGCCAGGTAGTGATGCTCGTCGTACAGATAGCGCTCGCCGCCGAAGTAGCCGCGCTTGCAGCCCTGGCACACGATCACGATGCCCGGGTCGTACAGCACCGGCGTGCGCGACAGCGCGCGGTTCGAACGCAGGATGCGCACGCTCGGCAGTGCCGTCAGGTTGTAGCCTTCGTCGGGCGCCAGCGCGCGCAGCAGCGTCACCAGGCGCTTCCGGTCGCGCGGCGGCAGCGATGGGGATCGGGCGGAAGCTGGCTCGGGGCTCATAGTTTTGTGCAAGAAAATCAGCGGAATCGGGCTTATTCGACGGGGTTCATCAGACTAGTATGCACGCTCCAATCGACATTCGGGAGAAGCTCACATGGCATCCGCAAACCTCATGCTCATTACCGGCGTCAGCAGCGGCTTCGGCCGCGCGCTCGCGCAAGAGGCGCTCGCGGCGGGTTACACGGTGGTCGGCACCGTGAGAAGCGCGCAGGCGGCGCAGGCTTTCGAAGCGCTGTCCGCGCGGGCATTCGCGCGGGTGCTCGACGTGACCGATTTCGATCGCATCGACGGTGTCGTGGCCGAAATCGAGGCGAACGTCGGGCCCGTCGACGTGCTGGTGAACAACGCCGGCTACGGGCACGAAGGGATCATGGAAGAAGCGCCGCTCGCGGAGATGCGCCGGCAGTTCGACGTGAACGTATTCGGCGCGGTGGCGATGATGAAGGCGGTCGTCCCGTTCATGCGCGAGCGGCGGCGCGGGCGCATCCTCAACATCACGTCGATGGGCGGCCACATCACGATGCCGGGCATCGCTTACTACTGCGGCAGCAAGTTCGCGCTGGAAGGCATTTCCGAAGCCGCCGGCAAGGAACTCGAGCCGTTCGGCATCGCGGTGACGGCCGTGGCGCCGGGTTCGTTCCGCACCGACTGGGCCGGCCGGTCGATGGTGCGCACGCCGCGCTCGATCGCCGATTACGACGCGATCTTCGACCCGATTCGCCAGGCGCGCGAGGAGAAGAGCGGCAAGCAACCAGGTGATCCGGTGAAAGCGGCGCGCGCGATACTCGCCGTCGTTGCGGCACAACATCCGCCGGCCCATTTGCTGCTCGGCAGCGATGCGCTGCGGCTCGTGCGCGGCAAACTCGCGGCGCTGGACGAGGAAATCCGGGCGTGGGAGGCGGTGACGGTATCGACGGATGGTTGAAGGGCGTAAGTCGAGATGTGAGCTGTTAGGCAGTCGGCGTCGGGTCGGGTCTGGGATTGCTTCGTCAGGGGGCGGGATCGGCGCAGAAGCGGTCTTTCGTGCTTCATCACCCAGCGCCTGCGTGTCATCCCGAATCAGCCACCCGGACGCACAATTGGGAGCGCGTGGAGCAAGGTCGTTGCCACAGAAAGGCTCTGTCGATGGGCGAATTTTGTCTGGCCCAGAATTTCTGTGATCCAAGTACCGGCAGGTCAAATTCAACGGAGCGCTGAATGACGGTCATCGCACAACTTTCGGATATTCATGTCCGGCCTCACGGTGTCCTATATCAAGACGCTGTGGACTCAAATGTCATGTTTTCGGCAGCCGTCGATTCGCTGAACCGCATTCGACCTGAGCCAGACCTGATTGTCATCTCAGGCGACCTTACGGACGAGGGCACCGAGGACGAGTATCAAAAACTTCGCGAATTGCTTGTCGAGTTGAGGCGACCGTTCGTGGTTCTGCCGGGTAATCATGACGACCGTGGCAATTTGCGAGCCGCGTTCTCGGATCACGCGTGGCTTCCGAACGAGGGTGCACTCTCGTTCGCGCTAGACGTGGGCGAACTACGCCTCGTGGCGTTGGACACCTCCGTTCCTGGACTACATCACGGCGAACTGGACGCCGAAACCTTGGTGTGGCTCGACAGTGAACTTACCGAGCATCGCAGTCGAACCGTGGTTATCGTCATGCACCATTCACCGTTCATGACCGGCATTCCTTATCTGGACATCTACGGGTTGCGAAATGCGGATGCATTTGCCAGGGTTCTTGCGCGGCATAGCAACGTAGATCGCATTCTTGCCGGGCACGTCCACCGGTCAATGCAGACGCGTCTTGGGAGCGTTCCGGTACTCACCTGCCCGAGCACGACCACCCAGATTGCGCTGCGCGTTGAAGCGGACGCGCAGCCCGCTTCTTTTCTCGAACCACCTGCATACATGCTGCATTGCTGGACAGGTCGCGGTCAGTCAGCGGTCTCCCACTTGTGTTACGTGGGGCATTTCGAAGGCCCGTTCCCCTTCGCGTAAGCGCCCTCGTCAAGTACACAGCGGTCGATGACGTACGAGGCATTCGCATGCTGTAGGCAGGCGGCGACCGCTTGTTACCACTGATCAGACATCTCGACTTTCGACGTCAAGCTCCGCAACGGGTTGCCTACCGCCGGTCGAGCCGCACCGAGCGCCAACCGGCGACTTCCGGCCAGCATTGGACCTTCGATATCATGGTCAGGATGGGCGACAATCGCCTGCCACCCAAGAACGTGAACTATGCTTTTTCGCTCGCTATTTCGATCGACCGGCTCGAAACAAGCTGCGCAGCAGCGGACCGATTCTATTCATAGAACCGTTGATTGCAAGCGGTTTGCCCATCCGGAATTCCAGATTCAGGTCACCAACGGTGCAATCCCCGATCAGGACATCAGTTGGCTGCTACGCTTCCTTGAGCAGCGTGTCGCCGACGGCGAGCGATTCCGCGCGGGCGAGACCCTGCAGATCGGCTGGATGCTAACGATGCTCGATGGAGGGGCGACAGACACACTGCGCATCACCGAACCCGATATGAAGGAGATTCCGATCAGGTTCATCGATTCCGTCAACAGCACGCTGATGCACCTGCGCAATCAGAAGGACTTGGTCGGAAGCGTCGCCACGGATCTGCAACCTGACTTTCCTTCGCTACGGCAAAGTGCAGTTGTGCACGCCGAATACAAGAGCGCATGTCGTGTACTGCTGACTCGTGATCTCGCTCATGAAACAGACTCTGGTTGGTCGCTCACAGATTTGAATGATGAACTTGGTTTGCAGAATCCCGGGCAATTCATCAGAATTTCGCTCTATCAATTGGGCGTAGATAGACCCGATTTGATCAAATTCTTTGCCTTGCCGCCGGGGCTGCAAGTTGCCGTCAATGATCCGCAGATTCGTGTGATAGGGCCTGACGGCGAGATGCAACCAATACCCGGCTCATTTCTCGAGGCGTTGAATAATCGCCACCTACAACGTCACAGTGAGTGACTGCTTCGGGAAAGGCGCGCTGTCCGCTTCGGGCCGAACTACGCCGCTCGCGCGTTGTAGAGCGGCCGCCAGCCGTGTTCGGCCAGCCGGGATGAAACATCGGCAGGCCGCTTCGATTGATCGAGCGGCCTTTCATCGTCATCTCTTCAATTGGGCTGCGCCGTCGAGAATGCGTGTGCCGCAGCCATCGTATCCAGTGCTTCGCGCAACAGCAGGATTTTGCCGTCGCGTGCCACCAGCCGCCCTGCGTACAACTGGCGATAGATTTTCCCCGTCGATGGAACGAGCGCTTCGACTTCATATTCGGCGAATACCTGCTCAGGCGTTTCGATCAGCAGCCGCACGTTTCGGAACGCAAAATCCGGCACTTTCGCGAGCAGCGAGGCAATGAAGCCTTCGATCGCTTTTGGCCCCTGTGCTCGCCCGTCAATGCCAAGCGACTTCAGATAAGGGAGTTCCAGCACACCATCGTCGGCAAACAGTGCGCCGGCTGCGCGTGGGTCGCGAATCGATTCGAGGTAAGCGAAAAGCAGTTGTTTGGCGTTGTTCATGATCGGCTCGATAAAAGCGTGAAAGGATGCGATTCATTGCAGACGCGTCTTCAGCGCAGTCGCCATCTGCTGCACGGCAGCGCGCGTCGGTGCGTCGGCAGCAAGCACGTTGAGCACGCCGAAGTCGTGGATCGTGCCTTTGTACCGGGTCGTCATCACGTCGTTGCCCGCCTGGTCGAGCCGATACCCAAATGCCTCGCCTTCGTCGCGCAGCACGTCGAACTGCGCCGACTGGATGAGCGCGGGCGGCAAGCCCTTCAATTCGTCGAGCGAGGCGCGCAGCGGCGACGCATAGCGTTCGTTGCGCTCGGCTTCGTCGATCGTGTAGGCATTCCAGAACCACTTCATCAAGTCGCGGCTCAGGAAGTAGCCATTGGCGAAGGCGTCGTACGAGGCATTGTCGAACGCGTGGTCGGCTACCGGCCACATGAGGCCCTGGCAGCGGAGTGCCGGGCCGGTGGCGCTGTTCAGCGCGTCGGGGAAGGCAACCGTCGCGGTATCGGGCGTGTTCGGTGTGACTTGCGTGTTCATCGTGATTCTCCTTTGCCTGGTCGAGTGGCTTTCGACGTGATGTCTTGCAGCCGGTGGAAAGGAGAATACGGATCGGACGTTATTGTCGAAATAGAATCGTTTGAAATCCATCATTGCATGAATGCAACGATGGACGCCGGCAGATCAACTGCGCCGATGGATCATTTCGGCCACCGCCATGTTGGCTCGGAAAGGTGCTCGGCAAAATAATCCGACAGCGCCGCGACTTTCGCGGGCCGCGCGCGCGCCGACGGCGTAACGAAATAAAGACCGCCCTTCGTCAGCGACCAGTCGGTCAGGATCGCCTCGAGGCGGCCATCGGCCAGGTATTCGCCCGCGATGAATTCAGGCAACTCGGCGATCGCCAGGCCATCGAGCAGCGTCGGCAGCAGCGCATCGGAATTGGTCACGCGCAGCGGGCCCGTCGGCATCACCGGTTCCTCTTCGCCTCGGTCGTTCGTGAAGCGCCATACAGCGCTACGCGCGCGGTACGCGTACGAGAGACAAGGACGATCCGCCAGTTCGCGCGGATGCGTGGGCCGTCCTTCACGCCTCAGATATTCGGGCGACGCCACCACGAATTGCGTCACTGCGCACAACCGCCGCGCGACCAGGGATGAATCCGGAAGCGCGGCGATACGCAGCGCGGCGTCGAACCCATCGGCGACCAGATCGACCGACGCATCCGACAGATGCAGGTCGATCGACACCTCCGGATAAGCGCGAAAAAAGCCCGGCAGCAGCGGCGCAACCCAGCGCAGCCCGTACGACATCGGCACGGCCAGACGCACCAGCCCGCGTGGCTGCACCGACATTTCGCGCGCCGAGCTTTCCGCTTCCTCGGCCTGGCGATAGATCTCGCCGGCTTTCTCGCTGATTGTCCGGCCGAACTCGGTGAGCGAGAGCTGGCGCGACGTGCGATTGAACAGCCGTGCACCCAACCGCTCTTCCAGGCGGGCGACACCGCGCGAGACCGTGGCGACCGACACTCCCGTCGCACGCGCGGCAGCCGCAAACGACCCGTGCTCGGCCACCTTCGCGAACATCGCCAGCCCCTCGAAATCAGGTAGTTGAGCCATTTCCCCTCATCATTTCATTTATGCAACGTTTGATTGCGATTAATTCTATTTCGAAAAGATCGGGCCGTCGATATTCTCCACACATCGCAGCACGCAACACCGAACGCAGTGACCCACTTACCAACCGCAAGGAGAATCACCATGGCACGCAAACTCGACAACAAGATCGCACTCGTCACCGGCGCAACCAGCGGTATCGGTCTCGCCACCGCTCAACGCTTCGCGGCGGAAGGCGCTCACGTCTATCTCACGGGCCGCCGCCAGGCCGAACTCGATGCCGCCGTGCAGGGTATTCGCGAAGCCGGCGGCAAGGCGACCGGCGTACGTTCGGATTCCACCAGGCTGGATGAGCTCGACGCGCTGTATGCGCAAATCAAGGAAGAACAGGGGCACCTCGACGTGCTGTTCGTGAACGCCGGCGGCGGCTCGATGCTGCCGCTCGGCAGCATCACCGAAGCGCACTACGACGACACCTTCGACCGAAACGTGAAGGGCGTGCTGTTCACGGTGCAAAAGGCGCTGCCGCTGCTTGCCGAGGGCGCATCGGTGATTCTCACCGGCTCGACGGCGGGTAGCGCAGGCACCGCGGCGTTCAGCGTGTATTCGGCTTCGAAAGCGGCGGTGCGTGCCTTTGCACGCAGCTGGATTCTCGACCTCAAGGAGCGCCGCGTCCGCGTGAACACGATCAGCCCGGGCGCGACTCGCACGCCCGGCCTGCTCGACCTCGCCGGTGACGACGCCGCGCAACGGCAAGGGCTTGCCGATTACCTGGCTTCCCTGATTCCGATGGGGCGCCTCGGTGAACCGGAAGAGATCGCCGGCGCGGCGCTGTTCCTGGCCTCGGATGACGCGAGCTTCGTGAACGGCATCGAATTGTTCGTCGACGGCGGCCAGCAGCAGATCTGAGCCTGGCTGAGCGCGCGGGGTGTGGTGGACGCGGTCTTCGACGATCGCGATCCACGCCCGGCGCACTGGAATCGAGCATCGTCATGATTGAACATCGGCCATTTCCTTCGCTTGACGCAATCCGGCGCGACGGCGTCGATGTCCGCCAACATTTCCGCGCGGGCGACGTCGGGCACGCCGACCATGCGCCGCTCGGTCCGCTCCATATGTGGAACGACATCGAATTCGCGCAGCACGCGGGACTCGGGCTTCGTGCTCACCGCGACGTCGAGATCGTCACGTGGGTACGTTCGGGGGCCATCACCCACGAAGACGATGCGGGCAATCGCGCGCGCCTGGTTGCCAACTGCGTCCACGTGATGAGTGCCGGCACGGCGATCCATCATGCCGAGCGCAACGAGGAAAACATACCCGCGCGGCAGTTCCAGATCTGGCTCCGTCCGCACACACCTGCCGGTACACCGCGCTGCGCGACGCGCGTCTGTTCGCCCGGATGTCGCGAGGGCCGATTCGTTACGCTGGCGAGCGGCGATCCGGAGGATGTCCGCGCCGGCGCGTTGCCCATTCACGCCGACGCACGTTTGCGTATCGCGACGCTGCGCGAAGGCACGGCAATGCAGCACGTTTTGCCGATGCCCGGTTCGGCTTACCTGGTTGCGGATCATGGGCGACTGGACGTAGGGCCGATCAGGCTGGCGCAACGCGATGGCATTGCCGTTCGCAATGAAACGCGGCTCGTGTTGAGGGCGCGAGACGACACCGATGTCGTGATTGTCGAGCTCTTACGCTAGGACAACGGCTCCATCAGGGCGTGCCGCAGCCCCATTCATTGCTGTTTCTGCATTCGGGAAAACGCGCCTGTGAGCGTCGGGTGGCTGTTTTGGGGTGAACTGCAGACGTTGATACTGACGTTGCCTGTGGCGGAGGTCGGCCGAACTGACTCAGCCGATCTGACGCCGTCTGTTTGGCCCATTCCAGCCTTATACAGTTGACGCAGCCCCATCGTTCGCCCTTCGTGGCAGCGCCCATGTTGACCCGATTGCCGACGCTCGCTTGCATCGTGGCGTCATCGTTTAACAATACTGTCCGATAATGGCTCCCGGCCAGAGTGCCATGTTCATCCACGTCACAGGAGCATCGCGATGCCATACGTCACAACGAAGGATCACGTCGAGATTTTCTACAAGGACTGGGGCCCGAAGGACGCGCAGCCCATCATGTTCCACCATGGCTGGCCGCTGTCGAGCGACGACTGGGATGCGCAGATGCTCTTCTTCGTCCAGAAGGGCTACCGCGTGATCGCGCACGACCGGCGCGGCCACGGCCGGTCGGCGCAGGTGTCGGACGGCCACGACATGGATCACTACGCGGCCGATGCGTTCGCGGTCGTCGAAGCGCTCGACCTGCGCAATGCGGTGCATATCGGCCACTCGACCGGCGGCGGCGAAGTGGCGCGCTACGTCGCGAAGCACGGCGAGCCGGCCGGCCGCGTCGCGAAGGCGGTGCTGGTCAGCGCGGTGCCGCCGCTGATGCTGAAAACCGATTCGAACCCCGAAGGCTTGCCGCTCGAGGTGTTCGACGGTTTCCGGAAGGCGCTCGCCGACAATCGCGCGCAGTTCTTCCTCGATGTCCCGAGCGGCCCGTTCTACGGGTTCAACCGCGAAGGTGCAACCGTGCATCAGGGCGTCATCCGGAACTGGTGGCGGCAGGGGATGGAAGGCAGCGCCAAAGCGCATTACGAAGGCATCAAGGCGTTTTCGGAAACGGACCAGACCGAAGACCTGAAGTCGATCTCCGTCCCGACGCTCGTGCTGCATGGCGAGGACGACCAGATCGTGCCGATCGCGGATGCCGCGCTGAAGTCGATCAAGCTGCTGAAGAACGGCACGCTGAAAACCTATCCGGGCTATTCGCACGGGATGCTGACGGTCAACGCGGACGTCCTCAACGCCGACCTGCTGGCTTTCGTGCAGGCGTAACGGTGACGCTCGGCGCAGGCCCGCTTCGGCGGGCTGCGTCGTTTTTGGACGGCTGGCGGCATCCGGTAACCGTGGCCGGTAGCGCCCGTCAGCCCCGTCGCGCCGTCGCCCAGGCGGCCGGTTCGCCGGCCGCAGGGTTCAGCCCGGCCCGTTGAAGCGGATGCCCGGAAACGTCAGGCGCGGCATCCGGCCTTCCAGGAACGCGAGGAGTTCGCGCACCTGCGCGGCTTTGCCGGAGTCGTCCGGCCAGACGAGGTAGTAGGCGTCGCCGGTATTGACGGCCGTCTTGAACGGCAGCACGAGTTGCTTCTCGTCGATTGCCGTCGCGCACAGCGCGAGATCGCCGATCGAGATGCCGTGGCCGGCGATGGCCGCCGCGATGCCTTGTTCGAGCATGTCGAACACCTGCCCGCGCGTGATGTCCACGTCCAGGTCGTGGCCGCTGCCCTTGAGCCAGCGGCGCCAGTCGCGCCGGTCGGGCGACGGGTGGATCAGCTCGCACGCCGCCGGATTCGTGCGTGCGACCGTCGCGGTTGCACGCGAGCACACCGGAATCAGCCATTCGTCGAACAGCTTCACGCACTGCGTGGCCTCGCCGAACTTGCCCGTGCCGAGCAGGATCGCGCAATCGTAGGATTCGCTGAAGAAATCGACGGTGTCGACATCCATCCACACGCTCGCGATCTGCACCTCGAATGCGGGCCGCGTGTCGCGAAAGGCGGCCAGCGCGTCGAGCAGCCAGCGCATCGTGAGCGTGGACGGCGCCTTGAGCCGCAGCACGTCGCGTTGCGACTGGAACAGCATGCAGGCTTCCTCGATCTGCCGGAAGCCGCGCCGCAGGCCCGACGCGAAAATCTGCGCTTCCGCCGTGACGGTCATCCTGGGCCCGCGCCGGACGAACAGTTTCCGGCCGAAGTAGGCCTCGAGCGTCCTGACGTGCTTGCTCACCGCGCTCTGCGTGAGGCTCAGTTCCTCGGCGGCAAGCGTAAACGAGCCGGTGCGCGCGGCGCTTTCGAATGCGCGCAACGCGTAGACAGGGGGGAGCGGTTTGGCCTTCACGGGGCTTGAATATGAATAAAACTCATGTCATTCGACAGGATTTTCCGTTTTTCAGCAGCGGACCGGGCACGCGATACTGCAAAAAACCGTGCAATCCGCCGCGCTGAATCCCGATGATGCCATCGTAGCGCGCACGCGCGTCGATCCATCCAACAACTTTTTGTCATGGCACTCCATTACCCGCTGCTGTTCGCCTATCTCGCCGCGATCGTGCTGCTCATCGCGACGCCCGGCCCCGTCGTCATGCTCGTGGTCGGCACCGTCGCGCGGCGCGGGTTCCACCAGGGCATGCTGACCGCGGTGGGCGCGAATGCCGCGAGCCTCGTGATGATCGCGGGGGCGATGCTGATGGTGTTCGGCGTCGTGCTCGTCAGCGATCGCCTGCTCACGGGGTTGCACGTGGCGGGTTGCGTCTTCATCGCGGTGCTGGCCGTCCGGACGCTGCTCGGCGAATGGCGCGCCGGCCGTACGCGCGACGCCAACGGTGCCGCGCCAGGCGAACCGGCGTCGCAAGCGTGGCGCTTGCCGGGGGTGGTGCGTGGTTTTCTCGTCGGCATCGCGAACCCGAAGGACCTGCTGTTCTTCGTCGCGTTCTTTCCGCAGTTCGTCGGCATCACGCCGGATTCCCGCGTGAGCTTGGCCATCCTGGCCGTGCTGTGGATCGCGGTCGATTTCACGATCATGGCCGGCTACATGGCCGCGATCAACCATCCGCTGATTCACCGCAAGCAACGATGGATCACGGCCTCGTCGGCGGGCGCGCTGCTCGTGATTGCGCTTGCCGGGCTCGGCGGCGCGATCGCGGGTGGTGCGTAAGCCAGCGGATGATCTGCGTGACGTTTCGTTTATCCTGTTTTTTGTCGAGTTCAATCATGTCCAGCGCCGCCCCGACTTTCTCCGAGCACCTCTTTTCCTATGGCACGCTGCAACTCGAACCGGTGCAGCTCGCCACCTTCGGCCGCAGGCTCGACGGTCGCGAGGATGCGATGCCCGGTTACGCGATGACGATGCTGAAGATCGACGATCCGGAAGTGGTCGCGACGAGCGGGAAGACGCATCATCCGGTGGTGGCTTATACCGGCCGACCGGGCGACCGCGTCACGGGCACCGTGTTCGCGATCACGCGCGAGGAACTGCAGCACGCGGACGACTACGAAGTCGACGCGTATCGCCGCGATCGCGTGTTGCTGGAATCGGGCGTCAGCGCGTGGGTGTACGTGGATGCGGGCTCGCCGCGCCCGGAATGAATCCGGGGCACGGGAACGATCGACGTCGTCGCGTGTTTCCCGCTACCCGTTGCGCAGGAACACGACATAACCGCGGAACCACGGGTTTGCCGCGAGGTAGGGCGGCGCGTCCCATTCGCCGCCCTGGATGATGCCGATGCGAAACGGCAACTGCAGCCGCGCGACGCGCGGCAGGTAGTCCGCATAGTCGGGGATCGTGCGGCGGCCCTGGTAGGTCTGCACGACGACTTCGTCGACGATCCCCCTGAGCTGGTTGACCTGGTCGGTATCGATGCGGCTGCTCCAGTCGAGCAGCCCCGTGATGCTCAGCCGGCAATCGGCGGGCAGCGTCTCGCGCAGCGTCCGCAGGAATTCGAGGTAGTCCTGCAGGTGGCGCGTGCGTGCATCGAAGTCGATCTGGATACCGGTGATGGTGCGACCCGACGCGCGCCAGCGTTCGAGTTGCGCGAGTATGATCTGCGTGACGCGCGGCGTCCAGCGCAGCGTATGCGCACGATAGACGAGCCACACGCGCGCATGCGGCGCGGGTGGCAGCGCGACGCCCTGCGCGATCACGCGTACTTGCGACTCGTCGCGCGGGGAGGCCTCGATCTGCCCTTGCAGCACGTAGACGGCGCGGGCGCCGCGCACGACCGCCTGCGGCTTCACGCCAGCCCACAGCCAGAACGTGTCGTACTGTGCGGCATCGACGGTGCCGGCCAGCGCGACGCGTCCGGCCAGCAGCAGCGCCATACACGTGACATACGCGACAATCGCGACATTCGCGACACGCTTCACGCGGCGCTTACCAGTAGTAGCGGAGTTTCTGCGCCCACAGGCTGCCCGCGTAGCTGGCCTTCAGCGTATCGAACCAGCGCTTGCGCACGTTCTTCGGCACGTCCTTGCCGCCGCATTCGTTGGAGCCTGCCGGCGCATAGCACCTGATCGCGCGGTAGTACGCATACGCGCGGTCGGTCGGGTTCGCCTGTGTATCGGCCATCACCGTCACGTAGCTCGACATCCGCTCGTACGGCTTGCCCGCGAACTGCGACGGCGCCGCGCCGAGCGTCGGCGGCACGCGCGCGGCGGTCGCCGACGACGCATTGCGCATCCACGGAGGCACCGCATCGCCTTCGAGGTTGGCCGTGAGCGGGTTGACGCGCACGAAATCGGCGAGGCAGTTCAACCCTTTCGCGTCGGCCGGATTCTGCTGGAGCGTCGCCGCGATGTCGCGCGCGGACGGGCACGTGTAGCCGTCTTCGTTTTTCGCGCCGGGCGCGACGAACGGCTTCAACGGATCGGCAGGCGTGCCGGACACCAGCGCGGCGTCGGCGATGAACTCGGCGTAGTGCGAACGCGTGAGTTCCTTGTACAACAGCGTGTACAGCGCGGTGTCGCGCAGCGCGCTGCCGGCCGCGGGGTTTTGTGCCTGCGCGCGCAGCAGGTCCGCATTGGCGGCGCGCCGCAGCAGAACGGCGCGGATCGCGGCGTTCTGCACGGGCGAATCGTCGGCGAACGCATCGTTGACGAGCCCGGCCTGTTCCAGGTTGATCGCGAGCGCGAGTTCCAGCGCCTCGCGCTGGAAGCGGAATTTCGCGAGCGGGATCAGGTCGCGCCACAGCTGGCGCGCCTTGTCGGCCTGGCCGCTATCCTCCAGCGCGAACCCGCGCAGCGCCTGCTGGCTCAGGCCGAAGTAGTCGAGCGGCTCGGCGGGCGCCTGCGGCAGCAAGGCGAGCGCGGCGTCCGGCTTGTGGCCGATCTGGACATACCAGGTCGCGAGCAGGTAGTCGTAGAGCGCGGGCGCGTTCGCGAAGCGCGGCTTCTGCGCCTGCAGTTCGTCCAGGGTCAGCGGCTTGCTGCGGCTCGAATCGCTGTTGTCCGACGTGCGCATGCGCAGCAGGTCGACGGTCGCGAGCACGGTCGGCGACTGGATCTGGCGCGCGTCGAATTCCGAGCCGAACAGCAGCTTGCTGTCGAGTTCGTTCGCCAGCTGGATCAGCGGCACGTTCGACGTCGTCGGCGACCAGCGCGCGAGCGCGTGGCCGTACAGGTCGGCCTGCTGCGTGACGTTGCCGCCGAGCCATGCGACCCGCCGCAACAGCCCGTTCGCGGAGGTCGCGTAGCGTCCCTGCGGATAGATCTTCAGGTAGGTGCGAAACACCGTATTCGCGGCGTCGAGCGACACCTTCGTCACGCGGCCGAGCGACGGCGTCGGGTTGTCGTTGTCGAACACGTTGGCCTGCGCGGCGTTCAGCTGCGCGCGCCCGGCCATGTAGAGCCCGGTTTCCTTCAGCCACGGGTTCGCGCTGTGCGACGCGTTCGCGAAGGCCCGGGTCGCGGTGAGGAAATCGGCGCGGTAGAACGCGTTCGTGCCGTCGAGGTACGCGGCGAACTGCTGGCCGAGCGGCGACTTGACCGGCGGTTTCGTCCACGCGGCGCTCGCGCCGCCGGCGTTGCAGGTCTTCTGCGCGATGTCGGCGCGGGCCGCGCGCAGGCGTGCGGCTTCGTCGGCGGGGAGGCCGCCGGCACCGCCCAGTGCGTCGTTGAACGCGTCGGCGCCCGAGTTCATGCTGCGGCAGATGCTGCCTTCGCCGTCGGCGTAGCGGTTCGACGACGCGTCGCTATCCGCCGCGTTGCCGGCCTTGGCGGTCGTGTCAGGCTCCTTCTGCCCGATGTCGATCCACCCGGAGAAGTCCATCGGAAACGGCACGATGATCTGGTTGATCCGGTCTTTCGCGGGGATCGTCTTCGGGTCCGGAAACGCCTGCGCGACCTTGGCGCTGTCGACCATCATCAGCATCGCGTTGATGCGCGTGTCGTTCGCGGGGCTCAGCATCGGCACGTTGGCGCACGAGTAGGCGGTCTGCCGGAGCGTGGTCGGCGCGTAGCAGCCATCGTCGCCGCTGGCATGGGCAGCCGGAATGCAGAACAGGCCGGCCGCCAGCGCGGCGAACAGGTGTCGGTACAGAAATGGGTTTCTGGGCATTTTTTTCTTGTGCCGGGTGTGGGGCCGCAGCGGCCGGGTCTCTCAGGTGAGGCGTTTTGCCCCGGCGCGTATCGTACCGCACCCGCGGCCCCGGCCGCGAGCGCGCGCAGGCGGGCCGGCGAAATGGAAGTCCACTCAGTGTGGACGCATCGCCACCTTGAATCCGGACCGCCTGAATTAAGATGCAGCCGGCAGCGACGGACCTTCGACGACAGACGTCGGTCGGCGTCCTCGCTGCCGGACAGGGGCGGTCTGCCGAGGGCGCTGTTCGCATCGATCCGCACGATGGAGCCGATCATGACGGAGGGCGAACGGATGCCGGTTTTCGTGCCCAGGTACCTGCTGCCGAGCCATGCGGCGCAGGCACACGGGCAGACGCTGACGAGCGGCGTCGGGCGGCTGCTCGGCGACCACATGCTGTCGCTGTTCCGCAATCTGCCGAATCTGCGCACGCACGAGATCCCGAGCATCGTCCAGTCGATGCTGCTGCTGCTCGCCGCGGCCGTCGCCCCGACTGCACAGGCGCTGCACGACGCACGCGGCCCGATCGACGGGGCGCTGGCCGAGCGGGTCCGCCGCTACATCGGCGTGTCGAGAGCGCGGCTCTACCAGCTGTTCAAGGAAGACGGCGGCGTGATGCGGCAGATCACGCGGCGGCGGCTGCGTCACGCGTACCACGTGCTCGGCGACCCGCAGCGCCGGCATCAGCGCATCGCGGAAATCGCGTGGGCGCACGGTTTTCCCGACGAGAAGTATTTCCACCGGCTGTTCAAGGCGGAGTTCGGCCATACGCCGAAGGAAACGCTCGAATGCGCGGCCGCGCCGATTCTGCTGCCGTGCGATGCGGCCGGCGATCGATGGGGGGATGGCGGGCGGCTGGCAGGATGGACGCTGCCGTTCGGTGTGCTCACCAACTGAGCGGGCCGCGCGTTCCGGACGCCGCGCGGCGGCTCGTTTCGTGCGTCACGCGTACACGCTGCTGGCCGCGCCGCCTTCATCGACCTCGTCGATCGCGGCCCGCAAGTCGTCGATCGCCACCATCAGCTCGCGCACCTGCCGCAACGACGGGTACTGGTGCAACACCGCATGCCATTGCGGCATCGTCAGCAGTGCCTGCCAGACGACGCCGAGGCCGTCAGGGGTGGTATGCGGCTGTTGCGCGAGCGCGCTCGCGTACTCGAGGCTGGCTTGCGCCGACAGCAACTGCATCCGGCTCGCGGCGCCCAGCAGGCGCGGCGTCGCGTCCGCGGACGCATCGCAGCAATAGAGTACTTCCCGTTGCAGCGCGGCGTCGTCGGTCGTCAGCGCCCGCAGCGACGCGCCGTGCACGCGCACCGTGCCCTGGTGCGTCTCGAACGAATAGATCGTGTCCGGGTCGGCCTGCGCGAGCAGGGTCAGGCCGCGCAGCAGCCGCGGCAGATCGGTCGTCGCGGCATCCGCGGACGCTTTCGCTTCGACGAGGAAGCGCACGTTCCACGCGGGCGCCGGGTCATCGCCGCGAGGGCGTTCGAGCAGGATCGCGTCCCATTCGGTTTTCGCGCGATCGTGCCGGCCCGGTATCGACGACGGCACGCGCATCGACGTCACCACCCGGTACGTGCGGCGTGCGTCGACGGCGTCGAGCCTGCGGGCCAGCGCGTCGAGCGCCTGCGCGGCCAGCGCTTCGACGGCTGCGCCGCGCTGCTGCGATGCGACGCCCTGTGCAACGGCGACCGAGCTGCCTTCGAGCGGGCCCTGGCGGACCCACAGCGCACGGTAGCGGCGCACGTGCTCGTCCGATGCCAGGGCGTCGACACGCAGCAGGCGTTCGAGCGCGGGGCTGTCTTTCAGCTTGACGATGTCCTGTTCGAAGGCCGGGTCGGTCTTCATGTCGGGCAGTGCGAGCAGGTGCCGCAGCGTGTCGTGCAGATCGGCCCACGACGCGCCGGTGGCGGCCGCATGCAGCCGCGCGAGCCCGTCGCGTTGCCACGGCCGGGCGCTGCGCTCGAGCTTGGCGGGGTGCGCGATCGCGTTGACGGCCGAATGCAGCGCGCGACGGTCCTGCTCCGCGTGTGCCGACAACGACGCGTATTCGCGCACGCTCGGCGCATCGTGCCGCAGCACCGCGGCCTGAAACGCGGGATCGCCGGAATGTGTATCCATCGCATCGCGGATCATCTGCGCGAGGGCGTCGATGAAGCGCTGCCGCAGCGCTGCGTCGGATGTGTGCCCGTCGCTTCGCATCCTGCGCGCTTCCTCGATCACGATCGCGAGCGTGGCGGCCGGGTTCGCGGCGTCGGCCGGCGACGACGCGCTGTCGAGCGGCGGCAGCCGGTAGCGGCGCACGACGGTGCGCAGGGTTTCGTCGAGCAGGGCGGGAAGCGGTGTCAGCGACATGTTTGATATCGGCGTGAAAGCGGTGCGCATGCCAACGGGTAGGGCGCGGTGCGCGCGGGGATGTGCAACGTTATCACGGTGTGGCCGAAAGAGCGGATGGCAGGGCAGGCGCACCGGCGCGGAACGCGAGCGCTCGCGGTGTCAGTCCCGCGCGATGTCTTTCGTCAGCGTCTCGATGGTCAGGGTGTGGTCGCGCGGTGTGCCCACACCCGCGTCGAACGGGTAGCTCGTCCGTTCCCCGGTTCGCGTATAGCCGCGGCGCAAGTAGAAGTCGATCAGTTCGCTGCGCGCCGACAAGACGACCATGACGGCCTTTCCGATCTGCCAGCGCCGGCAGGCGAATTGTTCGGCTTCGTTCAGCAACGCCTTGCCGAGCCCGCGATCCTGCACCGACGGCGAAACCGCGAGCGTGCCGATATAGGCGACGTTTCCGTCTTTCCTGACTTCGATACAGCCGGCGATCTGCTCGTCCACGTCGGCGACCAGCAGTACGGAATTCGGGGCGTGCAGCGTATCGACGAGCTGTGACGACACAATTCGCGGACCGTCGACGAGCGCCGCTTCGTGCGTCCATCCGGCTGCAGCCGCTGTTGGGCGGTATGCTGAATTGATCAGTTGAACGAGTGCGTCGACATCGTGCAGGTTCGCCGTCCGGTAGCGAGCGGTGTCTTTGATCGGGCCCGTCGTTTCACCCATCGGAGTCACTCCGTGTGAGTTGCTGCGGTTTGTCATGGCAGTCACGTCGTCCAGGGATGGTTGAACGGCCGGACGGCGGCGATTGGCGACCGGGGCCGGCCGGTCAGCCGGGCCCGCGCGCCGCGTGCATCAGGCCGTCAGCGTCACTGACAAACTGCCGAGCTCGCCGAAGCGAACCGTCAGCGCATCGCCGAGCGGCACGTCGATCGCGCCCGCGTACGATCCGGTCGTCACGATCTGCCCGGCGCGCACCGGGTCGCCGCGCGATGCGAGGAAGTTGACGAGCCACACCAGCGGCTTCAGCGGATCGCCGTCCGGATGGCGGCCGTCGATCGTACGGTTCAGCGCGCCTTCGAACGACAGCGCCAGCGTCTCGAGCGGCACGTTCAGCCCGTCGGGCACGACCGGGCCGACGCACAGCCCCTGGTTGAATTGCCCGTCGGCCAGCAGCTCGAACTTCGACGCGCGCGCGGGCTCCGCATAGCGGCAGCCGAGCACCTCGAGCACGATGCGCACCTCGCGGATCGCGTCGCGCACGTCCTGTTCGTCGTACGGCTGTTCGCGCGCGGGCAGGTCGCGATCGAGCACGAACGCGATTTCCGGTTCGATCCGCACGATCGGGCCGCCGACGACGCGGTACGGCGCATCGGCCTCGCGGATCGTCGACGCGAAGATCGGTGCGAGGATCACGCGGTCGGGCGGCGGCAGCGCGCATTTCCATCCGCCGACGGGTTCGCCGAGCAGGTCGGCCACGCGCTGCTGGATCGCGAGCGCGGTGTCGATGTCGTCGGGGCGCAGTGCATCGGGCAGCAGCGGGCCGGGCGAGCCGGCATGGCGGGCGGCGACGAGATGCTGGGCGGCGCCGTCCACGCGTTCGGTAGTCGTTGTCATGTCGGTTGAGCGAGTTGAAAGTGGGCCGGCAAATAAGGGCCGGACGAAAGTCGCACATCCGATGATAGCGCCTTCGGCATGGTGACCGCTCGATTCCGGTGCGCGCGGGCGGCGCGCGGCCGCCGCGGGCTCGGCGGATTCCGTCGCGCGCCGGCGGGTTCGACAGGCACGCGTATCGCGCGCCGCATACGCGAAGACGCACAAGGGTGCGGGCTCCGGCGCGTGTGCCGTGCCCTGCGTCGGCCGGTCGCAGCCGGCATGGGCGCTCGCTTGATCGCCGTCAACATTCGAACCCGCCGTCCGCCGATGATGGTGACAGGCCGCGCGCACCCAGCCGCGCGGCAATTCACCCCAGCGAGGTTTGCATGTACAAGAAGATCATGGTGGCCGTCGATGGCAGCGCTTCGTCGAAACTGGCGCTTGCCGAGGCCGTAAAGGTCGCGCTGGCAGGCGACGCGCACGTCAGTGCCGTGTATGTGGTCGACAAGTCGGTGCTGTTCACTTACGCGGGCCGTTTCGATCCGCACGCGCTCGTCGAGGAAATGCGTGACGACGGGCGCAAGGTGCTGCGTGAAGCCGAACAGGTCATCGCGCTCGCCGGTGCGAAAGGCGAGGCCGAACTCGTCGAGACGGAGAGCATCGGCGAGGACATCTCGGAACGCCTGCAGCGCTACGTGAAGGAAGGCGGGATCGATCTCGCGGTGGTCGGCACGCACGGGCGGCGCGGCATCCGGCGCGTGCTGCTCGGCAGCGTCGCCGAGCGCTTCGTGCGCGGCTCGAAGTGCCCGGTGCTGCTGATTCGCGGCGACGATGCCGACGTAGCGGCTGCGGCCGCGTAATCCGGAGGGGGCACAATGATACGCCGCCAATCCCGGATCGTCGTTGCGGCGATCGCCGTGTTCGTCTCGCTCGTGGGGATGATGGCCGTCGTGACTGGGCTATTGTTCGACAACGCGATGGCGCTGCGCGGCGGCGCGGTCGCGCTGGTCGTCGGCGTGGCCGGCTTCGTCGTGATGCTCAATCCGGGCGCGAAAGGCGAGGAGTGACGACGCGTTACGCGGCGTCGCTCCCTGAAATCACGGCGCGCGGCGCGTGCGTGCGGTTACGTACTGCTTGTACCGCTCGTACCGCTCGTACCGCTCGTACCGGGCGACGCCGCGCCGTCCGGGCTCGCCCCCACGTTCAGCCGCTTCAGTGTTTCTTTCAGGTCCGCGTTGTCCGGTTGAATCTTCCGCGCCTGCGCGAACGCATCGCGCGCGTCATCCGCGCGGCCCAGCTTCCACAGTGCTTCGCCCTTGTGCGTCAGCCCGATCGCATGGGCTTCGCGCACGTCCTTGTCCGCGTCGCCTTCCTTCGCGAGGATCGCGATCGACCGGTCGAACCACGTCAGCGCTTCGTCGTCGCGACCGAGGCGATGGAGCGCCCAGCCCTTGCTGTCGAGCGCATACGGGTCATCGGGTGACTGCGCGAGGCGCGCATCGATCATCGCCATCGCACGATCGATCTTCAGGCCGGCGTTGACGAGGTCGTAGCCGATGCCGTTCAACAGGTCGCCCGAGAAATTGCCTGCGTCGAGCGCGGTGTCGATGCGGCCTTCGTCCCGCTCGGCAATCGCCAGCGCGATCATCTTGGCCGCGATCTGCTCCCGGAGTGCCCGGCCGAGGTGCCGGCCGTCGGCGACCAGGCTGCCGAGATACTGCGTGTAGAGATCGGGCGTGCCCGGATCGCCGGCATGGTTGGCGATGTCCGTGCCGGGCCCCGCACACCAGTCGGTGTCCGCCGGCGCGCGCAATACCGTGCGACGCAACCTGAGCTTGCGGTCCACGTTCGACTGCACGAAGACGGTGTAGCCGTTGGCATCGATGCGCCCGCAGACGAGGTATTCCCCCGTCACGTCGAGTACGTACGGGTAATGGCCGTAGGGCCGCCCGGTATCTTCGTCGATCACCTGAAACGTCCCGCCGCTGTCGCCTTCGCCCACGACAGGCTGAAGCGCCCATTGGCTCTCGGGGTACCGCGCGGGCAGGCGGATCCGCACGGTGCGTCCGGCGGCATCGGTCGTGCCGAACACGACGCTGTCGCCGCCTGCCTGATGGGGCGGCAGCCCCGCGATCGCGTGTCCGGGCAGCAGCAACCGGTATCGCACATTCGGCAGCGGCCGGTGCGTGACGGGGTCGCGCAGCACGAACCGATGCACATAAGGCCCGTTGCCGAACGACGCTGTCGGCGGGACATAGGTGCGCGCGTGGGCAGCGGGCAGCACGGCGCAGCTCAAGGCCGCGGCAGCGAGCGCGGCGAGAAGTCGGAATGTCATGGAATTGGTGTGCTTGTCGGTATGGATCTTGTTGTTCGACGGCCGGAAATCGACATGCGTTGACGCTGTTGCGAAACCGTCGGCGGCCTGCGGCGGATCGTAGGGGCGCTCGGCGCAATTCAGTGCGGAACCCGCGCGCCGCAGCGTCATGCAAGGAAGCGGCGGACGAATGGCGTGCGAATGCAGTGCGCAGCATAGCAGGCGTGTACCAAGCGCTCGTTTCCCGTTTGGTTTCGGTGTCGCACGCGGATCGACGATATCGCGACTCGTATCGGGGCGTGACATGTCGATCCGCACGGCAGTCGATTCCACAGCGATGAAACGGGTGAAACGACCGCAATTCGATCGATCCTCGCATTCGTTCGGGCTACGCGTCACCGCTGCGATCTTTCCTGCGCGCCTCGGCGCCTGCCGCCCCCGGAACGCCGTGCGCGACGTATCCGGCCGCGCGCGCTTCTGTCAAACTGGCGCCCATGAAACCGCGCCTCGCCTCACCGCCTTCCTCCGATTCCGCGCCTGCGCCCGCAGGTTATCCCGACGCCGACGAACTGGCCGCGCTGCGCGCATGGTACGCGGGCATGACCGTGCGCCAGGCCGTCGAACGCTACCTGCCCGATCGTCTCGGCGAAGGGCGCTCGGCGCGCGGCGTGATCGGCGGGATTCGCCGCCGCCTCGTGCGCGTCGCGCGACAGGCCGGCCGGCCCGATCTCGCTGAGCGTCTCGGTCATCCCGACGGTGAGCGTATTCGGGAGGCGAAGGCGGCCGCCGAAGCGATCGGACTGCTGCGTCATGCGCGCGCGCCGGTCCCGCAGATCAGCGACGACGTCGGCCTGTGGCTGCCCGCGCGTGCGGTCGCCGCGCTGCGGGCGCACGGGATCGCGACGCTCGCCGATCTCACGGTGCGGATTCCGCGCCGGCGCCAGTGGTGGCGTGCGATCGCGGGCCTCGGCGTGGCCGGTGCGCGGCACATCGAGGCGTTTTTCGCCGCGCATCCGGACCTGACCGAACGTGCGCGCGCGCTGATCGCGGCGACGCCGCGCGGCAGCATCGTGCCGTGGGAGCAGTTGAAGCTGCCGCACGAGGTCGACGGCTCGGCCGGCACGTTCCGCGCGCCGCGCGCGACCAGCACGCTCGATGCGGACAACGATTACGCGGCCGTGCACGCGTGGCTGTCGTTGCACGAATCGGCCGCGACGCGGCGTGCGTACCGGAAGGAGGCCGAGCGGCTGATCCTGTGGGCGATCGTCGAGCGCGGCCGCGCGCTGTCGTCCCTGACGACCGAGGACGCGGTCGCGTATCGCGCATTCGTGCGGCGCCCGAGCCCGCACGAACGCTGGGTCGGGCCCGTGCGGCCGCGCGGCGCGCCCGACTGGCGGCCGTTCTCGGGCGCGCTGTCCGCGCGTTCGGCGGCGTACACGCTGTCGGTGCTCGGCGCGCTGTTTCGCTGGCTGATCGAACAGCGCTACCTGCTGGCGAATCCGTTCGCGGGCGTCAAGGTGCGCGACACGCGCGGCGCGAACGCACTCGACACGTCGCACGCGTTCACCGAAGGCGAATGGCTGCTCGTGCGCACGATCGCCGACGGGCTCGAGTTCCGCACCGGCACGGCGGCCGGTGCGCCGCAGTCGGGCTGGACGCCGGCCGCCGCGCAACGGCTGCGCTTCATTCTCGATTTCGGATATGCGACCGGGCTGCGCGCGAGCGAGCTGGTCGGCGCGACGCTCGGCGGCATCGAGACGGATGCGCACGGCGACGCGTGGCTGAAGGTGGTCGGCAAGGGCGGCAAGGCCGCGCGCGTCGCGCTGCCGCCGCTCGCGCGCACGGCGCTCGACCGTTACCTGGTCGCCCGCCGGCTGCCGGTCACGCCGGTGCGCTGGCGGCCCGATACGCCGCTGATCGCGAGCCTCGCGGAAGACGGCGCGGCCGCGATCACGAGCGTGCGGCTGTGGAAGGTGATGCAGCGTTTCTTCACGCAGACGGCCGATCAGGTCGAGGCCGACAACCCCGCGCTCGCGCAGAAGCTGCGGCAGGCGAGCCCGCACTGGATGCGTCATACGCATGCGACGCATGCGTTGGCGCGCGGCGCGGAGCTGACGACCGTGCGCGACAACCTGCGGCATGCGTCGATCTCGACGACGTCGATCTACCTGCACGGCGACGACGTGAAGCGGGCGCGGCAGATGTCGAGCGCGTTTGCGGCAGACAAGTAACGACGTCGCGCCGATCCGGCAGGGCCCGCGTGCGCGTCATGCCGGTTGTCGGTTCGCGTCGGGCTGCGCGAGGCGCTGCGCCGCACGCGCCACGACCGCATGACGATCGGGCCGCACGCGCTCGAACAGCGCGGACACCGACGCGAGAATGTCCGGCGCGGCGCGCTCGGGACGTCCGCAGTCGAACGGCGGCTCGGGCGCATATTCGATGCCGAGCTGCACCGCTTGCGCGTAGGCCGGGCCGGCCAGGTCGGCCATCACCGAGAGCGCCATGTCGATGCCGGCGGTGACGCCGCCGCCCGTGACGACCGGGCCGTCGCGCACGACGCGGCCTTCGTCGACGATCGCACCGAACGGCGGCAGCAGGTCGCGCCACGCCCAGTGGCAGGCGGCCCGCCGGCCTTGCAGCAACCCGGCCGCGCCGAGCACCAGCGATCCGCTGCACACGGAGGTAACATAGCGGGCGCCGAGCGCGAGCCGGCGCACCTCGCGGACGAATGCAGCGTCGGCGATCGCATCGATCACGCCGAGCCCGCCCGGCACGCAGACGAGATCGGCGTGCGCGATGTCGGCGAGCCGCTCGACCTCGGCAACGGTCAGGCCGCTGTCCGCGCGAATCGATCCGCCGCGCACCGAGGCCCGCCGGATCCGCGCGCCCGGCAGACGCCAGAACACTTCGTCCGGCCCGGTGAAATCGAGCTGCGTGACATGATCGAACAATGCGAAAACGACGATGAACGGCGTGGTGGCCATCACGATCTCCCCAGGTATGAGCGGCGTGTAGCATCGCGCCGCGCGCTGTCCGTCGCAATGTCATTTCTCCCGCACTTTCTGCCATGACCCATCGCGTCGCCATGCTCGTGTATCCCGGTTTCCAGGTGCTGGATGCCGCCGGGCCCGTTTCCGCGTTCGAGATGGCCGACTACGCGCGCACGCCGTATTACGCGGTTCGCATCGTCGCGGCGCAGCCGGGGTTGGTGCGCAGTTCGTCGGGCGTGAGCTGGCACGCCGAACCGTTGCCGGATGCGGCGGATCTCGACACGTTGCTGGTCGCGGGCGGCGACGGCGTCGATGCCGCGATGGCCGACGCGGCGACGTGCGCGTTCGTCCGGCGCTGCGCGGCGCGCGGCATCCGCGTGGCGAGTGTCTGTTCGGGCAGCCTGCTGCTGGCCGCCGCCGGTGTGCTGGACGGCCGGCTGGCGACCACGCACTGGGGCTGCGGCGAGCGGTTTGCGCGGGCGTTTCCGCAGGTGCGGCTCGCGCTCGATCGCATCTATGTGAACGACGGGCCGTTCTGGACGAGCGCCGGCATCACGGCCGGCATCGACCTGACGCTCGCGTTGATCGGCGAGGATCGCGGCGAGCGGCTCGCGCGCGCCGTCGCGAAACGTCTGGTCGTGTACTACCGTCGCCCCGGCGGACAGTCGCAGTTCTCGGCGCTGATCGAACTCGACAGCGCGCAAGGGCGCTTCAAGCCGTTGCTGGACCACATTCGCCGCAATCTCGGCGCACGCCTGCGTGTGAGCGACCTGGCCGAGCAGGCGTGCATGAGCCCGCGTCAGTTCGCGCGGGCGTTCCAGACGGAAACCGGCCTCACGCCGGCCAAGGCCGTCGAGAAACTGCGCGTGGAAGCCGCTCGCGCGGCGCTCGAAAGCGGGGCGGCGTCGCTGCAGCGCGTGGCGAACGAGTGCGGTTTCGGCGATACCGAAAACATGCGGCGCAGCTTTCATCGCTGGCTGGGCGTCGCGCCGTCGGCATTGCGTTCGTAGGCGGGCGTTGTCGCTTTGTTACGTCGTCGATCGCGGTCGTCTCGCTCGGCCGCGCGCCGTCATGTGACTGTCGCGACACGGAACGACACGACCCGGCACGCAGCGTGTTACGGGCCGGGAATGCCTGCACGTGCCTGAATGCACCCGAATGCGTGTTCCGCCGACGAATGGATGACGCACCGCAGCGCATCCGTCGATCAGGCGGAACGGTCGGGCACACGCTGCGGTCATACACCTTTTGCAAGGAGCAGGGATGGCATCGAGCCAGGGCACAGTCGATTTCATCGTCGAACAGATGGCGGCGGCCGGCACGGTATCGGCGCGCAAGATGTTCGGCGAGTACGGTATCTATTGCGACGGCAAGATGGCGGCGCTCGTCTGCGACGATCGGCTGTTCGTCAAGCCGACGCCCGAAGGCCGTGCGTTTCTCGGCACGTGCGAGGAAGGCTCGCCGTATCCGGGCGCGAAGCCGCACCTCGTCATCTCGGGCGAGCGCTGGGACGATCGCGAATGGCTGTCGGCGCTGATCCGGATCACCGCCGCGCAGTTGCCGGTACCGGTGAAGCGGCGTCGATAGCGGCCTTTTCGCATGCAATGTTGCGCTGCGGCCAGGCGTATTCTGTGACACAGGTGCGCGACCCTCGCGCGCCAGGCGGGAGCACAAGAATGAAGACATCCGGACATCCGCGCGGCACGTGGCTGGCTCGCTGCGCCCGGTACGCGCTCGTCGCGGCCCTGTGTACGGGCTGGAGCGCGCTGTCGTTCGGCGCGGACGATGCGGCGGCGTTGCTCGACCGTTACCGCAGCCTCGGCGCGCAACTGAAGGACAACGCGTTTCATCGGCCGCTGGTGCTCGAATCGGCGGAAGCATCGTCGTCGCTGAAGGGCGACATCTACGCGGTGGTCGACTATCCGTTCTCGGTCGTGAGCGGGCAGCTCGACGATCCCGCGCAGGGCCCCGCGAACTGGTGCGCGGTGCTGATCCTGCACCTGAACACGAAATACTGTCATGCATCGGGCGGCGGCAACGGCCCGGTGCTCGACGTGAACCTCGGCCGCAAGATCCAGCAGAAGCTGTCCGACACCTATCGCGTGCAGTTCCGCTATCGCGTGGCGGCCGCATCGCCCGACTATTTCCAGGTCGACCTGACCGCCGACAGCGGCCCGATGGGCACGAAGGATTACCGGATCGCGCTGGAGGCCGTGCCGGTCGGCGCGTCGCGCACGTTCCTGCATCTCACGTATTCGTATGGTTTCGGCACGGTCGGCCGCATGGCGATGAAGACCTACCTCGCGACCGTCGGCAGCGACAAGGTCGGCTTCACGAACGTGGGCGGATCGGCCGCGCAGCCGCAGTACGTCGGCGGCGTGCGCGGGCTGCTGGAGCGCAACACGATGCGCTACTACCTCGCGATCGATGCGTATCTCGCGACGCTCGACAAGCCGCTCGACCAGCGCCTCGCGCGCTGGTTCGACGCGACCGAGCAGTATCCGCAGCAGCTGCACGAGGTCGAGCGCGGCGCGTATCTGCAGATGAAAGCGCAGGAGGTGCAGCGGCAGCAGGCGGCGCGATGACAGCGTGGCTCCCGGTCGCGCCGCCGCGCGTCAGTTCGACGCGCCGCCGACCGTGCGGATGCTGTGCCATTGCCCCTGTTCGACGCGGAACAGCGTGTACGGCGGCTTGATCAGGTCGCCGCGCTCGTCGAACGAGATCTTTCCGGTCACGCCGGTGACCGACACGCCGGGCAGGCTCGCGACGATCTTGCCGCGATCGAGCGAATCGGCCTTGCGTACCGCCGCGATCATCGCGAGCGCCGCGTCGTACGAGAACGGCGCATAGAGCTCCACATCCTGGTTGAAGCGTGCCTTGTAGCGCTGCGCGAACGCGACGGCGGAAGGCAGCTTGTCGAGCGCCGGCCCCGGTTCGAGATCCTGCGTGCCTTCGCCTGAGGTGCCGGCGATCTTCAGGAATGCATTGCTTTTCAATGCACCGGCGCCGAACAGCTGCGCGCGGATGCCGAGCGAGCGCATCTGCTTGACGAGCATCGCGCCCTGTTCGTCGAGGCCGCCGAAGAACAGCAGGTCGACGTTGTTGCTCTTCATCGTCGTCAGGATCGCGCGGAAATCGACGGCCTTGTCGTTCGTGTATTCGCGCGACACGATGCTGCCGTGCGCATCCTTCACGCCCTTCTCGAACGCGTCGGCGAGACCCTGGCCGAACGCGGTGCGATCGTCGATGATGCCGATCCGTTTCGCCTTCAGCTGCTCGACCGCGAAACGGCCGGCCACCACGCCGCCGACGCCGTCGTGCCCCATCGTGCGGAACACGTTCTTGAAGCCTTGCATCGTCAGTTGCGGATTGGTCGAGCCGGGCGTGATCATCGCGACGTTCGCCTGCTTGTAGACGGCCGACGCGGGAATGCTGCAGCCCGAGTTGTAGTGGCCGATCACGCCGACCACGCCGTCGTCGACGAGCTTCTGCGCGACCTGGATCGCGATGCGCGGATCGGCCTGGTCGTCCTGCACGTCGAGCACGAAGCGCACGGGCTTGCCGCCCACGGTCGGATGTTTCGCGTTCTCTTCGTCGAGCGCGAGTTGCGCGCCGTATTGCAGATCCTTGCCGACGCGCGCGACGGGCCCCGTCAGCGGGCCGGCGAAGCCGATCTTGACGGTTTCGGGGTCCGCGGCCTGCGCGGATGCGCCGACCGTGCCGATCGAGCAGACGGCCAGCCAAACCAGCCAGTTACGACGATTCATGATGGATGCCTCCTTGCAGTGGTGAAAATCGCGGCGCGCGTCAGAATCGCGCGGCCCGGTACGGTGCGAGGTCCAGCGGCGGTGCGCGCTGGGCGACGAGGTCGGCGACGATTTGCCCGGTGATGCCGGCGAGCGTCACGCCGAGATGCTGATGGCCGAATGCGTGGATCACGCGCGCGCTGCGCCGCGCGCGGCCGATCACGGGCACGCCGTCCGGCAGCGTCGGCCGGAAGCCGAGCCAGCTGCGCGTCGGTGCGCCGAGCGACGGCACGGCTTCGCGCGCGGAACGCGTGAGCAGCGCGACGAGCGACGGATTCATCGGCGCGTCGAAGCCGCCGAGTTCGACGGTGCCGGCCGCGCGCAGCCCTTCGTCGAGCGGTGTCATGTAGAAGCCGCGCTCGGCCCAGCCGACCGGCCGCGAGACGATCGGCTCGTGCGCGCCGAACTGCACGTGATAGCCGCGCTCGGTATCGAGCGGCACCGTGTCGCCGCACGCGGCCGCGAGTGCGCGCGAGCGGGCGCCGGCGGCAATGACGACGTGATCGAACGTGCGCACGGCGCCGCCCGCATGCACGGTCACGCTGTCGCCGGCGGGCTCGATCCGTTCGACGCGCGTGCGTTCGAGCGCGGCGCCGCCGGTGGCGAGGTGCGCGAACAGGGCGCCGAGGAATCCGCATGGATCGGAGAAGTGCCAGCTTCCGACGAACAGCACGCCGCGCGTGAAGATCGGCGCGAGTGCGGGCTCGAGCCGGCGGATTGCGCTCGCGTCGAGCGTCTCGAACGGCACGCCGAGCCGGCGCCGCAGCGCGAGCGACGGCTGCGCGGCGTCGAACGACGCCTGCCGCGCATACAGGTACAGGCATTCGCGCGGCCGCACGAACGCGGCGAGCCGCGACGGTGCAAGCAGCGGCGCATAACCGTCGGCGGCGCGCGACAGCAGCGCGGCCAGCGCGGTCGCGCTGTGTGCGTGGCGCGCGGGCGTCGATGCGAGCAGGAACCGCACGAGCCACGGCGCGCCGTGCAGCAGGTACGGCCAGCGGATGCGCAGCGGGCTGTCGGCGGCGAACAGGAAGTGCGGCATGTCGCGGAACACCGACGGGCCGTTCACCGGCACGCAGCCGTACGGCGCGAACGTCGCGGCATTGCCGAACGACGCGCCCTGGCCGATGCCGGCCGGGTCGAACAGCGTCACGCGATGCCCGTCGCGCTGCAGCCATGCAGCCGCGCCGAGCCCGATGAAGCCTGCACCCACGATGGCGACATTCGCCATGACGCGTTCCCTCCGGTCCACATGATTCACACAAAGTTGCGATCAAGAATCACACAGTAAATTTTTGTGTGCAATCAAAATGAGATTGTGTGGCGCTGGTGTTTACCCGATTCCAACTGACTGATTCGACAGACTTTTCAGCTGACGTTTGACGGGGAGGGGATGTCGGATACAATCGCTGGGCAGGTCAAAATGGCAGACAAACGCTTTTTGTGTGGTCACGGGCGATAAATGGCATCAGACAAACTTTCCGGCGAGCGCGACGGCGGCGCGCCGGCGCAGGCGAAGCGGCCGACCTACGTCGAGGTATCGAGCTCGATCGAGGAGGAAATTCGCAGCGGCATGTATCCGCCGGGCAGCCGCCTGCCGCCGCAGCGCCAGCTCGCGACCGAGCTCGGCATCAACGTGTCGACCGTGTCCCGGGCGTACAAGGAATTGCAGTTGCGCGGCCTCGTGATCGGCAGCAAACGGCGCGGCTCGCTCGTCACCGGCGGCGCGATGCCGAGCATCGAGCCGGCCCGCGCGTCGCTCGCGGCGGGCAACGGCGTGATCGACCTGACGGTGAACCGCCCGGCCACCGGCGAGTTTCTCGCGAGCCTCGCGCAGACGTTCGGCACGCTGCCGAACGACCCGCGTTTCGCCGCCCTCCAGGAATACCAGCCGCCGCAGGGCCCCGACTGGGCGCGCGCCGCCGGCGCGCAGTGGCTCGCCGCGCCGGGCTTCGCGCCGTCGCGCGACCAGGTGGTCGTCACGAGCGGCGCGCAGCACGGGCTGTACGCGGTACTGAACAGCCTGATCGGCACCGACGGCGTGATCGTGGCCGACCGCCTCACGTATTACGGGCTCAAGGCGCTCGCGCCGGTATTCCAGTTCGAGATCGTCAGCGCGCCGGCCGACGACGACGGCCTGCTGCCCGACGAGATCGAGCGGATCTGCCAGCGCATGCCGGTCAAGGCGATCTTCGTCGTGCCGAACCTGCAGAACCCGACCGTGACGACGATGAGCCTCGCGCGCCGGATGGCGCTCGTCGACATCGCGCGCCGCCATCACGTGACGATCATCGAGGACGACGTATACGGCCCGCTCGTGCGCGACCGGCTGCCGGCGATCGCGGGGCTGTGCCCCGAGCTGACGTTTCATATCGGCGCGACGTCGAAGATCCTCGCGCCGGGGCTGCGCCTCGGTTACCTGAGCTGCCCGCGCGACAGCGTCGCACTGTGCGCGGAGGCGGTGCGCACGACCGCATGGATGCCGGCCCCCACGTCGATGCTGATCGCGACCGTGTGGATCGAGGACGGCACCGCCGAGCGGATCATGGGCGCGCAACTCGCGGAGATCCGCGCGCGCGTCGATCTCGCGCGGGAGCTGTTGCCGGCCGGGCAGCTGAAATCCGATCCGGCGTGCATGTTCGTGTGGTTGCGCCTGCCGCCGCCGTGGCGCGCCGACGACTTCGCCGCGAACGCGAAGGCGCGCGGCGTGATCGTGATGCCGTCGTCGACGTTCGCGGTCGATCGCGCGGAGATCGAGCACGGCGTGCGCATCAACCTCGCGTGCCCTGCCTCGCGCGACGAACTCGTCAACGGGCTGCGGATTCTCGCCGGCACGCTGAAGGACCGGCCGCGCGCGCTGTTCGGTTCGATCTGACGGCGTCCGCTCAATCGAGCAACCCCGCGACGACGTCGACGATCCGCTGCAGCAGCGCTTCGTCGTAAGGCAGCCACGGCACCGCGCGCAGCGGCGATGGCGGCGGCTCGATCGCCGCATCGACGGGTTCGCCGTCGCGCATCACACGCCCGGTCGCGCAATGCACCGACCACGCGCCGACGCGCACATGCCGTTCATCGATCGTCATCTTCCCTTGCGCCACCGGCCCGGCGAACACGAGCGACAGCACGTGCCGGCGATGCCGCGCCATCGTGCCCAGCGGCACGTCCGACAACCGGTTCAGGCGCTGCCAGCGTTGTGTTTCGCGCTCGCGCTGGCGCACCGGGTCGGCCGTGAGCGCGGCCGTCGCCGCGCGGGTTGCGTCGTCGTCGAGCGCGAACGCGGCGACGCTGACGAGCAGATCGACCGCGCGCGCCACTTCCGAGAACACCACACGATCGATTTCGCCGATCGGCAGCGGTATCCAGTGCCGGTCGTGCCGGCGTTCGAAGTGCAGCCGGCGCGACGTGCCGTGGCTTTCCGAGCCCGGATAGAGCCGCGCATCGACGAAGAAGGTCGCGCGCACGTCGCCGAATTCTCGGACGAGCCCGTCGTCGTACGCGCGGATCGACCAGCCTTCGCGACGCGCGACGCCGACCAGCTGCCGGCTCGACAGCACGTGGCCTTCGAACATCGCGGAATCGCTGGCGGACGCGTCGCCGTCGGCCGGTACGTAGTATTCGCGGAAGGCCTGCCTGACCGGCTGCCGCAGCGTGCGGCCGACGATCGCGCGTTGCCACGCGAGCCGCTCGTCCGCATCGGCCAGCAGCGGGTGCCATAACCGGATGTCGCTGTCGCCGGCGATGTCGATCGCGTGCCCGGCCGCGTCGCGCAGCACGACCTTGCCCTTTGCGATCTCGGGCATGAACGACTGCGTCGACCCATCGCGGCCGCGCGCGTGCCAGATCGTGCGCGCCGCGAACACGGCGCCGGCCGGCGCATCGACGAGGCGTTCGCGCCATTCGGCGTGGCCGAGCGTCATAGACTGCCAGAAGCCGGCTTCCATGCAGGTCGCGAGCATCGCGAGCTGTTTCTTGTCGGGCTTCGCGTCGAGCGTCATGCGCAGCGCGGTGTGCGGCCGCTCGCCGAGCGCGCGCTCGGCCGGCTTCAGGTTGCGTGCCAGCTTCTTCTGCACGCCCGCGTGACGCACGATGGCGAGTGCATCGCGCAGCGCGCGCACGCCCTCGGGGGTCGGGATCGTCTCGACCGCGTGGCCGAGCGCGATCGCGAGCGACTGGGACGGCGCGGTCTTCGCGGCCGTCGGCGCGACGCACACGCCGGTCAGCAGCGGCCCGATCAGCGGGCGCAGCCATGCTTCGTCGCGATAGGCGGCCACGCGGGCGGCCCGGGCGACGACCTGCGCGTCGTCGGTCGTGAAAGCACGATCGGCCTCGTATGGGACGGCGCCCGCATGGAGCGCCGCCAGTCGTTGAGCGGCTTCCGTCAGCGCATCGCGCGCGAACGCGACATACGCGGCGTCTTCCGCGAGCGTGACGGCCGGATCGCTCAAGTCGAGCCACAACCGCCTCGGCGCGAAATAACCGTTGTTCGTCGCGGCCAGCGCGAGCAGCCCGGCCAGCCCGAGTTCGGGCAGCACGTCGAGTTCGCGCACGCGAAACGGCGAATCCGCCAGCGCCTGCGCATACGCGTCGCGTCGCGCCGAGAAGTCGCGGCGGCCGGCGAACCGGTCGAGCGTATACACGCCATACGTGCTGGACGCGGTGCGCTCGTCGCCTTCCTCCGGCTCGCCCGCGATGCGCGCGAGTTCGGCCTGCAGCGCGGGCGACGGCAGCGCGTCGAGGCAGGGCAATTCCTCCAGTGCACGTTTCCAGCCGCCGGCCGGGATGTCGCGGAACAGTTCGAGCGCGGCATCGGCGTCGACGAGCGGCACGAGTCCGAGCGCATCGATCTGCCGGTGCAGCCAGCGCGCGAAATCGGCGCGCGGATCCTCGAATGCCTGGTCGTGCACCATGATCTCGTACTCGACACGGCGCAGGGCCGGCCAGACCGCGCCGAGCGCGTGCGCGTCGAGTGTCGACAGGTCGATCGGCGCGCCGGCGAAGCGCTGATGGTCGGCACGGCTGGTCAGCCGCGCGACGAGCTGGTCGACGAGGGCGCGATCAGTCATCCGCGGGCCCCGGTGCCGGCCGCATCGTTCCCGCGCCATTTCCGGACGTTCCGGGCAGCGCGGATCACGCCGCCGAGGTTGGGTGCCTGTTCGATCGTGTACTGCATGGTCTGACTCCGGGAATGAAAACCGAGCGGACGCACAGTATTGCACCCCAATTGATGCAGCCGGGCGGAAGGCCGTGCGGCGGGCGTTCCGGGCCGATCCGGCCACGCTGTGCGCCGCTTGCGGCGGCCCGGCCGTTTCATAAGACGTACAGTTCGCCCACGATGCGCGATTCGCGCCGAACTGTACTCTTGTTCGCGCGAACGATGTGTGTACTCGTCGCCAACTGTTCTGCTCTTAAGATTCCACCATCAAGGGCACAGTGCCGCAGATCCAGTCGTACCGGAACCCTGCTGGCGCATCTTCAAGAGCGAGCCAGTGCGATGGAAAAGGCAAAACCGGAGGGAAAGATCAGGAATCACGATGGCCCGGCCGACGGGCGGAACCCGTGCGTATCGGATGAGCGCAGCGGGGCGGGGCGGCTGCGCAGGCCGGCGGGAGGCACCCGATGAAACTCTATGAAAAACTCGCGGACGACATCGAGCGCCTGATCCGCCAGGGCGTGTACCGGCACGGCGACCGGATTCCGTCGGTGCGGCAGGCGAGCCAGCAGCACCGGATCAGCATCACGACCGTGCTGCACGCGTATCTGCTGCTGGAAAGCCGCGGGTTGCTCGAAAGCCGCCCGCAGTCCGGCTATTTCGTGAACCTGCGGCGCGACGACGGCCATGCGCCGGTGCGCGAGTTGCGACCGTCGAAGCCGATCGCGATCTCGTCGTCGGTCGACGTGAGCCGGCTCGTGCTGTCGACGCTGCGTTCGATCGGCACCGACGACGCCGTGCCGCTCGGCTCGCCGTACCCGGACCCGAGCCTGTTCCCGTTCGAGAAGCTGAACCGCTACGCGTATGCGGCCGGCCGCGACAAGTCGCTGTGGGGCGTGACGGACGGATTGCCGCCCGGGCATCCACGGCTGATCCGGCAGATTGCACGGCGCTACCTGGAAAACGGGATGTCGGTGGACCCGAACGAGATCATCGTGACGGTCGGTGCGACGGAGGCGATCAACCTGTGCCTGCAGGCGGTGGCGAAGCCGGGCGACACGATCGCGGTGGAATCGCCGACGTTCTACGCGATGCTGCACGCGATCGAGCGGATGGGGATGAAGGCGATCGAGGTGGCCACGCATCCGGAATACGGGATCGACATCGCCGCGCTGGCCGCGATCGCGAAGTCGCAGCCGATCGCCGCGTGCATGGTGATGCCGAATTTCCAGAACCCGCTCGGCTTCCAGATGCCCGACGAACGCAAGCGCGAACTGGTCGAGTTCGCGACGAAGGCCGACCTGCCGGTCATCGAGAATGGTGTGTACAACGAACTGTATTTCGGCGATGCGCATCCGAGTTCGTTGAAGTCGTATGACCGCAACGGGATCGTGCTGCATTGCTCGTCGTTCTCGAAGAGCCTGACGGCCGCGTACCGGATCGGCTGGGCGCTGCCGGGCCGTTATCGCGATCAGGTCGAGAAGCTGAAATTCCTGAACACGCTTGCGACGCCGTCGTTGCCGCAACTCGCGATCGCGGAGTTTCTCGAACGCGACGGTTACGAGCATCACCTGCGGCGCTTGCGCAAGGCGTATGCGCAGCAGGCGAACCTGATGCGGGCGATGGTGTCGCGGTTTTTCCCGGAGGGCACGCGCATCTCGAGCCCGGCGGGGGGGTACGTGCTGTGGGTCGAGTTGCCCGCGCAGGTCGACGCGATGCGGCTGTACCAGCTCGCGCTGGAGCAGGGCATCACGATCGGGCCCGGCTACATGTTCTCGATCACGGACAACTACCGGAACTTCATCCGGCTGAACTACAGCAGCCCTTGGTCGCCGGAGATCGAGCAGGCGGTGATTGCGGTGGGGAAGCTCGCGTCGGCTTGCATGAAGTGACGGGGGCGTGTTGTTGCTCGAGGGGGCATGACGAAGCCGGCTTGGGGCCGGCTTTGTTTTTGGTTTGGCGGGGGGAGTGCGATGAGCTTTGCCACGTTGGCGTTGGCAGGACGACACCACACTGTTGAAGCTGCCATGCAGGCGTCGCCGCACGGATTCGGGGTAATACCGGTGAAAAGGCGCCGGGTTTCGAATCGCGTCGCGAAGTTGCTTGCGGTGGCGTGAAGTCCGCAGCAAATGACGACTGAACGCGATGTGTTGGCGAATCGGAGCGAAGCACGGCAGGAATGCCTGCGTCCGCTCCGGCAGTCGAAAGCCGCGCATGCATAGCTTGAGTTCGCGCTTGGGCTGATGACTGTTCTCGGCGCGGTTGTTCATGCGCGCAGCCGTTCTGACGAAAACATGCTCACTCTTGCGAGCTCCGGATAGGTGACGATCTTGTCCGGTGCGGAGCACTCGCTGGAAGAAGCATTGGGCCGCGGCCTTTGTCACACCGCTTCGCGTCGAGCGTTGCCTCGCTTTGCCCGTCCTGTCTGTTGCCGAATCTGCTCGCGAATCGTGGAGAACTCGCGTCAGCGACTCTTGTCGCAAGCCGTCGATAGATGTTGCTTCGGTCTCTTGATGAATGTCGGAAGTCGAATCGGAAACGGTCGTCGTTGACGACTGATCCCGACGATCGTCATTGAGGTGCGACCCGTCGCCGGCGCGGCGACAGGTCTCCTCGAAACATCGCGTCAGCGCGCAGCCTCGTCGTCACCGAGCCATGATCCGCGACAACCGACGGCGTTCAGGCAGCGGCCTTTTGAATCGAGTCGTGCTGCTGCTCACCCCCGAGGCTGTCGACGAGATCGGCCAGCATCCGCGCCAATTCACCCGTCATCAGCGTGACGTCCGAATCGAAGCGTTCGTCGTCGTTCTGCGCGGTGGGATCCGCCGCCTCCTTGATCACGTCGAGCGGCGTCACGCGCTTGATCGTCAGCGACGGCGTCAGCACGAACGAGATCCGGTCGTTCCAGGTCATCGCGAGGCGCATGCATTGCTTGCCGGCCTCGATGTGCCGGCGCATGTCGCTCGCTTCCAGCGCGTGGCCGACGTATCGCACCGTTGCGCCGCCTTCGCCGCTCGAACGCAACTCGGCGTCCTGGTCCACAGTGAATCCGCCCGGCGCCTCGCCGGACAGCAGCCAGTCCGTCATCGCGGCAACCGGCGAATGCGCCACTTGAACGCCGGCGAGCGGCAACTGGTCGATCGATTTGACGAGCAGGCCGCGGATCTCGTCGGCGAGCGCCTGTGAAGCCGCATCAATGACGAGCCAGCCGTTCACCGTATCGATCCACACGCGAGTATCGCGGCGAATGCTGAACGCGCGCGGCAGCAGTTCGTCGGTGACCTGCTCCTTGAGTTCGCGCAGCTGCTTTCGTCCGACCTTGAAGCCCTGTTGCTCCTCGACCTCGAGCGCCCGGGCCTTGGTCACCTGATTGATGACCGACGCCGGGAGCAGCTTCTTTTCCGAACGAAACACCAGCAGCATCTGCCGGTTGTTCGAATACACAAGCGCGCCGTCGTCACGCGGCGACGCCCATCCGAAGCGCTGCATCTCGATGCTGTTGCACGGCTGAAACGCGTAGGGCGCCAGCCAGGCTTCCATCTGGTCGGGGGTCACGGCCCAGGGGGCCGGAAGACGATGAAGCTGAAGATTCTTGAACCACATGGGCGTACGGGCAAAGCGCATCATTCTATATGACGGGGACGTTCGCCGGCCAGGCAGGGCATCAAACGTCGATACACTGGCTGAACGATTCCATCGCGCTGTCGCATGGACCGGCTGAATTTACCGTTGACGCCGGACGGCGACTTCGCGCGAACGCCCGACGCCCGATGCCCGTCATGGACAGGATCGCACCGACAGACGCGAGCGTCGAATGCCGGCCTCGGTCGAAGCAGCGGCCCTCCGGTCGTGGAGTAGTATTCCCCCCATGTCCGGGTTATTGTTCTGCCTCTCTGGCCTACGGCCGGCCCGCCCATGGCGGGGGCAGCAAGCTCGTTGAAGGGTGTGGAAACTGCTTCAACGATACGTGTGGCGGCGTTGGCCATGACAACGGCATCGACGGGAATGCATCATGTCAACCGAGTGGAAGCACCGCGTCAGACTGTTTATCCAGCGCTTCTGGCAGCCGACCAGTGCGTGCATGACCTGCATGCCGGGGAGCTGGGGCAACATCATGAGCGTTGCCCACTGGACTATCGCATTTCATACAGGTCTGCTTACCGGACTTCTGGCCGTCCTTTTGACGTTCACGCCCGTGGCGAAACTCTATGCGCATCGATACGGCAATGCGCTGATCGTCGGTTGCCTGACGACGTTGGGAGACGCCTACTCGCACACGAGCCACTACCGCATCCCCTATCTCGAGCACATCGTGACGGGCGCAATTTCAGGTCTCCTGACGCTGGCGGCCTCCTATCTCCTCGAAGACCGCGCGCGACGCCTTCGGGCGGTATGGGCGCGGGTATTCGGATAGCTTGTCCGTTTCATCGGAGCACGCCAGGAAATCCGCCGACGAATGCCCTCTGTGTCGTGGCGTAAGGGCCGAGGTCAGAAGACGGCCCTCGTGACGGGCGCCTCGTCGGAAATGTCGCGATCATTCAGGTGACAATCTTGACCATCGTTTCATTGCGCGACTGAATGCGGAGGAATTCTTATACCCCAATCTGGCTGCTATCTCCTTGATTGTGTATTCCTTTTCCGCAAGATACCGCGACGTCAGATCTTGTCGGACAATATCATACAGGTCGCTAAACGATGTCCCCATTTCCTGAAGCTTCCGCTGCAAACTTCGCATTGACATTCCAAGCTTTCTGGATTGTTCCGCGATATCCTGGCACGTAGGGTCGTCATACATAAGAGCGAGCAGCCGCCCGATGAGGTCGGACGGAACCCAGTGCGCCAGTTCAAATTCACGCTTCGCGCATGCTTTCCTTGCGACTTCGAATTCGATCGGATGGGCGAGCGGAAGGGCAGTCTCCAGCACCGATGAGCTGAATTCGAGGTAATTTTCGTCGGCCTCGAATTCGATGGGGCAGTCAAAATATTCGGCGTAAGAACTCGCGTGTGGCGGCTCGGGAAAAACAAACCCTATTCTGGAAAAAACGGGATTGTGTCCGATCAAATCGCGTATCTGTCGACGTAAAGCGGTAAATACCATGTCGGTATTTACGACAAGCAGGTCGGTACGATAGGTATAGCCGCCGACTATAATCCTCGCAGTCTCGCCTATTGTGGTTATCCGGATTCTGAAATAACTGATCCCGAGCAACGGGTGCTCGAAGCCCATGCGCAGCGCATCGCCCAACGTCGGGCTCACCAGCATTGCGTGGCCGCGCAGGCCGTACGACGTCACCGGGATCGCATATCCGATATGCAGTCCGATCGCGCTGTTGCCGGTCGCTTCCAGCGCATTCGCAAACAGGACCATTTCCTGTGCATGCGTCACCATTGCACCGGGCCGCTCGATGTCAGCAGGAGAAATGCCGGTGCCTTTCAGCAGGACGTCGACCGGAACACCCATGCGCTTCATCAAATCGAGCGTGATGAAGATGGTGTGCAGTGGCGCTGGACATTGCGCAGCAGTGCGGCGAATCGCGTCGGCTACCGGCTTCATTCGACTCCTTGGATTCTAGTCCACAAGCAACTTTGTAAATACGACCTGACACCCGTACTCGTCCAATTCGCCGCGCTTCCACCCAAGACGCTGGTAAAAGCCATCGGCCCGCGAGCCTGGATCGGTCACAAGGGTGACATGATTCACTCCCTTGTCTTTCAGCCATGTAAGCGCACGGGCAAGCAGCTCGCGGCCGATGCCGACACCATGGAACCGCGGTGCCACAAACAAGGCCGAGATGAACGGCGTCTCGGTGATGACCGGCAGACAGACCCCGGCGACCTCGTCGCCACATTCACAGATCCAGCCACCGCCCTGCCTGATTTTCTCGATCAGGAGGTTGCGGTTCAGAAGATGAACCTGGTGGGGATGGATTCTATTCTCGCTCACGGAGAATCGCACATCATAAAAAGCGCCGACGTCGCGCTCGGTCATCGGTCGGTATTCTAGCTGCTCAGCAGTGGCCATGTTTTTACCGTCTCTCTTCTCGTTATGTGAAATTTGCGTGGCGAAACTCGGATAACTATCTCACGATTTTTGCAAATTCTCCAACGAACGTGATCGCAGGTGTCAGATAGCCGTGCTGGTCAACGAAGCACTATAACGAACATCCGTCAACAGAATTATTGTGAGTGTTATTGAGCCAGTTGAAGTGCGTCGCTTGTTGTTCGCTATGGAGTAGTTGGGGCTGCATGGAAACCGTGGCATCCACGCGTTCGCTCCGGAGGCTGGAGTCAAGCGATTCTGCCGGCGACGTCGTCGCACACCCCGCGAATTACCGGTTTGGCGTCGGCGCATGGCGCTGTGCACCGTGACCGAATATTTAGACGAAATATTCGGTTAGCCCCGAATATTGTGGATGGCGCCCTCAGTAAGACTCGAGCGCGGGAATTTCTATATATGCAATAATCCGCAATAAAATACATTTCCTCAAATTTATAATGGAAATGGCACACAGGGATAACACATTGGCGTGATCGGCACACATGCCGACTATAAATGATGCCATCGATTTGGTACGCTTCTTGCCAATCGAACTGAATGATTTGAGGTAGTTGGCAGTGCGCCGAGTCCGAATACTCAATCTGCTGAAATCATGGCGGCCAATGGCCAGGCCGACGGCGCTCGTCATGATCGCGGGCGTTGTCCTTCCGATGATCGTTCTGGCAGTGGTCTCGCTCAGTGCACCGCGCGACTTCGGCGGCGTCTCGTGGGGCGACTTCACTGCCGGCGCATATGAGCGGATTGTCTTCGATCGGGACTGGGATGGGGGACGCGTCCTTCAGCAGGGATATCTCGCCATTTTCATCAGGTCGATGACCATGGCCGTACTGACCACCGCGGGATGTCTGCTGATCGGGTTCCCGACGGCGCTGTTCATGGCGACGCGCTCCCTGAAGTGGAAGGCCGCGTTGCTGATCCTGATCACGATCCCGTTTTGGACCTGCGTCGTCGTCCAGATGTACGGATTGATCATCGTCATTGCGGACGACGGCCTCTTGAATCAGATGCTGTCCCGAGCCGGCCTCATGCATGGCCCGCTCGGATTGCTCTACACCGATCTTGCGACGCTGATCGGTCTCGTCTATGCGTTCACGCCGTTCATGGTCCTGCCGATCTTCGCTGCGCTTGATGACTTCGACTGGCGGTTGGCAGAAGCGGCCTACGATCTGGGGGCACACAAGCCGGCGGTGCTGGTCCATGTCGTCGTACCGTGTTGCCGTCCGGGCATCATGGCAGGAATCGGGCTCGTCTTCGTTCCGGCGCTGGGTTCCTATACGATCCCGGGTCTGCTCGGCGGTAACCACGCTTTCATGATCGGCAATCTGATCGACTTCCAGTTTGCCGGCGGACGGGATTGGCCTTTGGGCGCCGCGATGTCGTTCGCATTGCTCGCCGTTGTGCTTCTGGCGATGCTCGCGTCTCGACTCGGTTCGCTGTTCCAGCGGCAGGAGCGCATTCATGATTTCGCCTGAACTGCGCCGGTTTCCGCTGACCGCAACGATCGCGTGCGCGGTGCTGGTGTTCCTCTATCTGCCGATGCTGACCGTGATGGCGATGAGCTTCAACGTCGGCCCGTCGGCCCTCATATGGGACGGGTTTGGCATTCGAGGTTACGTTGAGGCCTGGTCCGATCCGACACTGGTCCGTGCCGCGAAGAATTCACTGTTGCTGGCGCTGGCGTCGACGGTGCTCTCCACCACGCTCGCGACGAGCGCGGCGGTCGCCTGGTGGTCGAGAAGTGAGCGGCGTGGTTTCGATTCGGTCGGACTCGTCATTGCGCTTCCGCTCGCGATACCTGAAATCGTGCTGGCGATCGCGACCATGATGCTGTTCTCGATGTTCGAGTCAGAGCTTGGATTCGGCGCCGTTCTGTTTGCTCATGTGGTGTTCAGTGTGCCGCTTGCCTATCTGCCGATCAGAGCAAGACTCAAGACGATCGATCGCACGCTGCTCGAGGCGGCCGCGGACCTGTCGGCCACGCCATGGGCTGCATTTCGGCAAATTACCGCGCCTTTGGCGCTACCCGGCATCATCGCAGGGGCTTTGCTGTCATTCGTCGCGTCGATGAATGATTACGTCACCAGCTACTTTCTCGCCGGCGCCGGCATGACCACATTGCCGATGTATATCTTCGGTGCATTGAAGATCGGAATCACACCCAAGGTCAGCGCCGTGTCAACCGTCGTCATCGGCCTCTCGACAATACAACTGACGGTAGTCTGGATCATCGGTGCTCGAGGTAAAAGAAGATCCCGAGCCGAGCAGTCCGAAATACACCACGCCAATCTCCACGCAATAGGAACAGCATGAAAAAAACAATCGGTGCGATGTTGCTTCTTGCCGCTGTCACGACCCAGGCCGCCGAGCTGCATATCGGAAGCTGGCCGAACATCCTGCCTGTCAATTTGCTCAAGAAGTTCCAGGCTGATACCGGCATCGAGACGACACTCGACACCTATGCGAGCGATGCAGCGCTGACCCAGAAACTGCAGGCAGGAGGAGGGGGGTACGACGTTGTGGTCGCCGGAGACTACTACGTTCCGGTGCTCGTGAAGTCGGGCCTTCTGCTCAAGCTCGACAAGCGCAAGTTGCCGAATGTCGCAAACATCAAGCCCGAGTACCGTCATCCGTCGTTCGATCCCCAGCGGGACTACGCGATGCCCTTCACGGTCGTCCTGACCGGGTTTGCTTACGACAGCGCGCGTGTGCCGGGCGGACGCCTCGACGATAGCTGGAAGTCGTTCTTCGAGCCCCCCGTCGCACTTCGCGGCGAGGTCGGCGATCTGGACGTCGAGGAGGAACTGTACATGGCAGCGAGCTGGTATCTGGGACAGGATGAATGCACCGAGCGCCCCGACGATGCGAAACGCGTCCTCGACGTGCTGCAGAAGCAGAAGCCATTCGTGAAGACCTATAGCAACGACGGAACGGTCGATCGTCTCGCTTCCAGGCAAATCATCGTTCAGCACGTCTGGAACGGTGCGGCTGCGCGAGCACAGGATCGCTTGCCGACTATCCGATTCGTGTATCCGAAAGAGGGCGTCCGACTGTTCATGGACAGCCTGCTTATTCCGGCAAAAGCGCGAAATGTCGACTCGGCCTACAAGTTCATCGACTGGATGATGCGACCCGAGAACATCGCGCTGGTGACGAACGCGCTACGGTACAGCAACGAGATTACCGGATCGGAGCGCTACATCGATCCTGCACTGCATGACAATCCTGCGATCAAGACGCCGGAGCAGTATAAGGATCGACTCAAGCCTTACAAGATGTGTTCACCTGCAGCGATTCAACTGCGTAACAAGGTGTGGCTGAAGCTGAAGGGAAATCAATGAAGCGCGCTGAACGTCGATGGCGTCCCGGATGACCAGATCCGCTCTGGCAGATGCGGAGTCGACCGTGAACGAGGCGCGCCGCGCAAGCGCGCCAGCGACTGCCTCTGCCAGAATCACCCAATGCGGTCGTCGTCCCCAGCGGGGATCGAACACCAGGGCACGGAGCCGGTAATCTGTCGCCGGCCCTGCCTGTGTTCGGCGACTCGCGAGATCTCGGCGCAGGCGGTTTGCGATCCCGCTCTCGATCGCGCTTTTGATTCCATACGGGTGTGGTGCGTCTGATTCATATAATTCGCATACCTATATTTAATGATCGCAACATCCGAGAACCAAGGCGAGTGCCTGGCTCTCTTCTCTTCGAGAATACGATATGCAAAGCTACCGTGATTTGAAAGAGCAGATTCAGGAACTTCAAAAGCAGGCTGAGCTTGCTCGCACTCAGGAATTGGCGAGTGCGGTCAAGGAAATACAAAAATTGATCGAGGAATTCGACCTGATGCCGGAGGACCTGTTCTCTGAGCGCAAGCTCAAGCTGCGTCGCGGCAAGCGTCGCGGCCCGGCCACGGTAAAGTATCGTGATCCGGAGTCGGGCGCCTTATGGAGCGGGCGGGGACGAGAGCCTCGGTGGATCGCCGGCCGAGCAAGGGAGCAGTTCCTGATCCACCGGTCGAATCGGCTCGCGGAGCCGGCGGCATCATCGGCAGCCGACGCACTGAGTTGACTTGCCATGCCATCGTCCGTCGTCACGCATCATCCCGAATACGGTCGTTGGCCGCTGAGTGCCGGTCCGGTTCATGCATAGGCTTGTGCCCTGCCATGTCCATATCCTTGTTGCTCGACCGAATTCGCGTTGCGTCGGGACGCATTCGTGCTCGGGTTTCGAGTTGCATTTCCGCGGCGAATCGCAAGCCAATCGGCCCTCAATCGTCGAGCGTTCTTGTCGAGGATCCGAGCGGGGCCGATGTGGTCCTCGCCGCTACCATTTCTGCCGTCAGAGCGGAAGCGAGTGTCTCCGAACTCGAAAGTCTCGAAGTTCGGCACTCGAGGCTGCCGACCGCGCATTTTCCGAGCACTCGCGCTCACATAGACCTGATCGGCTCACGTGTCCGGAAAGCTCAGTTCCATGCCGCGCGTGCCCGCGCCCACGCCAACGCTGCGGTTCTGATTTTCATGGGTGGAACGGAGGATCAGTTGGGTTCGCCGTTGGAAGACCTCAAGCGCCACGCGGAGCAAGCGAAACAGGCACAAGTACTCGCAAGTGATCTCCTGGAAATTTCGCTCACGTTAGAGCGCAGGGAAAAATCTCGTTCCCCGCGATGCCGATGAAGACGCATTTCAAAGTCCGGCCTCTCGGAGTCAGGGGCGTACGCGTGTTCTCTTCCGTTGCATGAAGTGATTCCGCGAGGGAACGCATGTGAGCTTGGCCCGGACCGACAACGGCGCTGGCAATGTCCGCTGCGCTACGATAGTCGTGCCCGCGCGAAGCTTGAATCACGTCGCGGCCACGAACCCCGTCATACCGCTGCGCACATTGGCGTCGGCCGCGAGGCGTCGTTCCGGCTCCGTCGCATGGATGCGATCCCATGCAAGTCCCTTGGGAGTCATCGGCCGGTGCCAAAGCGGCGGAATCAGCGCGACGACCGGCGATTGGCCGACGACGGAACGTCGTATCGAGAGATCCTCGAAAGCGTGCGCCACGCGCTGGCGGTTGAGCGCGTGAAGTCGGGAAAGCTCGGCCTGCAGGAAATTGCATTCCTGCTCGGCTACGACAGTCTCGGGAATTTCCGCCGTGCACTCATCCGCTGGGAGAGCATGTCGCCGTCCGAATTTCGTTGGGCCGAACCCCGTTCGTGAAACATTGCCAGCGACGGGCCTGTCCTGGTCGGGGCCGATTGCGATGATGCGCGTTGCCTGCGGAACCGGACGGCATCTGCGCGTACGCATCGGGCTGACGGAACCCGGGATCGGTATCGCGAAGGGCAAGCAGCCGCCGCGCGCCGGCCCGTATCCGGCACCGGCGGGATCCCGCCCGTCGCGACGTCACCCGCCCGTCACCGGCGGGAAAAACGCGACCTCGCTGTCCTCCCGCACGACGAATTCACCCGTCACCATCTCGAGGTTGACGGCCGCGCGCACGGGCCGGTCCATCCGCAGCGCGTCCGCGCTGCGGGCGTCGCGCGCGGCCAGCGTGCTGCGCAGCGCGTCGACGGTGAGTTCGCGTGCGTCGACCTCGACGGTTTCCTCGTCGCGCTCTAGTTGTTCGCGAATGCTTGCGAAGTATTTGATCGTCAGTTTCATTGCGATGTCTTGAATGGAGTCGGCGGAATCGGAAAACGCGCGGCGGACCGGCTCAGCCCCAGCGCCGCATCGCCTGGTCGTCGTGCGCCTTCGCCTCGACCCAGCCGGATTCGCCGTCGTGCCGGATCTCTTTCTTCCAGAACGGCGCGTGGGTCTTCAGGAAGTCCATCAGGAATTCGCACGCATCGAACGCGCACGCGCGATGCGCGGCGGCCACCACGACCAGCACGACGGCCTGGCCGAGCGGGATGCGCCCGACGCGATGCACGATCTTCACCGCTTCGAGCTGCCAGCGCGCGCTGGCTTCCTCGACGATGCTCCACAGGGCCTGCTCGGTCATCGTCGGGTAGTGCTCGACCTCGAGCGCGACGACATCGTCGACATCACCTTCGTTACGCACGACCCCGAGAAAATTCACGACCGCGCCGACATTCGGATTGCGAACGATCGGCGCAAGCTCCGCGCCTGCGTCGATCGGTGCGTACTGCACGCGCACTTCGAAGCCGGCGGTAATCGCGGGCGGCGGTTCGTGGTGCGGGTCGGCCGCATCGACGGGAGGCGGGTGGCCGCCGGCACGCAACGGATCGTCCGGCAGCCCAGCAGGGGATTCGGTGAAGGTCGTCATGACTGGTTCTCCATTTGGCGGCGCGTGCGGTGTCGCGCGGCGGCCCTCAGCCGCCGACGAGCGACATGCGCACGGTCGGATAGGTCTTGCCCGGCACGCGGGCCGGCCGCGCGGCCCGGCGCTCGGAATAACGATCGTCGCGGTGCGTCCAGCGATCGCGCACGGCGGCGGCGAGGTCGGCGCTCGACGCCGCTTCGTCGAGCCACGGCCGCAGGTCGGTGCCTTGCGTCGCGAACAGGCACGTATAGAGTGTGCCGTCGGCCGACACGCGGGCGCGCGAACAGGTGCCGCAGAACGGATGCGACACGCTCGCGATGAAGCCGACCTCGCCTGCACCGTCGATGTGCGCGCAACGGATCCCGGTCGCATCGTGCGCCGGTTCGCCGACGAGCACGAGCGGATAGTGCGCATCGATCAGCGCGCGCATCTGCGCGGCCGGCACGACCTTGTCGCCCGACCAGAAGCTCGCGCCGCCGACATCCATGTATTCGATGAAACGCACGGCCACGCCGGTATGCCGGAAGTGCCGCACGAGCGGCAGGATCTGGTCGTCGTTCACACCGCGCTCGATCACCGCGTTGACCTTGACCGGCGCGAGCCCGGCCGCCTGCGCGGCCTCGATGCCGGCCAGCACGCGCGACACGGGCACGTCGGCGTCGCTCATCCGGCGGAACATCGCGTCGTCGAGCGCATCGAGGCTGACGGTCACGCGCGACAGGCCCGCGTCGCGCAGCGAACGCGCCTTCGCGGCCAGCAGCGAGCCGTTGGTCGTCAGCGCGATTTCGACGGGCTTGCCGTCGACGGTCGTCAGCGCGGCGAGGCGTTCGATCAGCGCTTCGAGGTTACGGCGCAGCAGCGGCTCGCCGCCCGTGATGCGGATTTTTTCGACGCCGAGCGACGTGAACGCGCGGGCGATCTTTTCCAGTTGCGTGAACGACAGCCGCTCGGACGACGGCATGAACGCATAGTCGGCGCCGAAGCTCTCGCGCGGCATGCAGTAGCCGCAGCGGAAATTGCACTGGTCGATGACGGACAGGCGCAGGTCGCGCAGCGGGCGGCCGAGCGTGTCGGTCGGGCGGGGGAAGGCGCCGGGCGATGCGCCGCCGGAAGCTGCGGCGGCGGCCGGCGCGGCGGAAACGATGGCATTCACGATCGGTTCGTCGGCCTGCATGAAGTAAGCGAAGGGGCGGCGCCGGTCGGCCGTGCGCATGCCGAAATGGCGGCGCACGGCGCGTGACGAGCCTCATCGTGAGGATAGTCCGCCGGGTTTTTCCGGCAGGGACACAATCGCGCCCGAATTGCAGGAATACAGTTCGCGGCGCGGGACACGCGGCGCATGCGCGGCAGCGGCAGCGGGCGCGAGTCGGGCGTCGCGCTCATGCGAGCCACGGCGCGAATTCGTAATACGGTACCGCGTCGCCGTTCGCGATGCGTCGCCCGGCCGGCAGACGGGCCAGCCCGCTCGCCTGCACGAGCGACTGCAGCGTGCCGGCGCCTTGCTGGCGCAGCGTATCGAGGACGGGCATGCCGTCGAGGCCGACCGTGCAGTGCACGCGCACGAAGCGCTCGCGCTGCGCGTCCGGTTCGAAGTCGCCGTCGATCGGCAGCGACGGCACGATCGGCAGGCGTGCGGCGCGCCCCTGCAGGCGGCGGATCAGCGGCGCGACGAACAGCGCGAACGCGGTCATCGCCGCGCCGGGGTTGCCGGGCAGCAGCACCACCGGCCGCGTGTCGAGCCGCGCGAGTGCAACCGGCTTGCCCGGCTTCATGCGCACGCCAGCGACGATGAACGATGCGCCGAGCGCGTCGAGCGTGGGGCGCAGCAGATCCTTGTCGCCGACCGACGCGCCGCCGACGCAGATCACCAGGTCGCAGCCCGCGTGCAGATCGCGTAGCGCGCGATCGACGGCGGATGCGGTATCGGCGGCATGCACGCTCATCGCGACTTCGGCGCCGGTGCCCGAGACCAGCGCGCCGAGCATCGGCGCATTGCTGTTGTAAATCTGTTGCGGCGCACGCGGCTCGCCGCACGCGACGAGTTCGTCGCCGGTTGTCAGGATGCCGACGCGCAGCGCCGGACGCACGTCGATACGCGCGAACCCTTGCGCGGCGGCCACGCCGACATGCATCGCACTCATGCGCACGCCGGCCGGCACGAGGAGGTCACCGGCGCGCACTTCCTCGCCCCGGCGGCGGATGTGCGAACCGCGGCGCTGCGGCGCGTCGAACGCGACCCGGCCGTCCTGCTCGTGCGCATGCTCCTGCATCACGACGGTGTCCGCGCCGGGCGGAATCAGGCTGCCGGTGAAGAGGCGCGCGGCCGTGCGCGGGGCCAGCGGCGCCGGCATGTCGCCCGCATAACAGCGCTGCGCGACGTGCAGCGGCTCACCGAGTGCGAGATCCGCGTGACGCACGGCGTAGCCGTCCATCGCGCTCTGGTCGGCCGGCGGCTGGTCGAGCCCGGCGGCGAGCGGCGCGGCCAGCACGTGGCCTGCCGCTTCGGCGACCGGGACGGACAGGGTGGCCCCGAGCGGCGCGAACGCGCTCGCGAAATGCTGCTGCGCGGTATCGAAATCGGTCAGTGGTTTCATCAGGAGAAGTCCGGGTGTGCTTGCGCAAGCGCCGGTTGGTCGGGGTGAACGGCGTCGGGCGACACGTACTCGACGAAGCCGTCGTTGCGGCAGAAGCCGAGCAGCCGCACGCCGGCTTCGCGGGCGACGTCGATCGCGAGCGACGTCGGCGCCGAGATCGTCGCGATCATCGGGATGCCGACCCGCGCGGCCTTGCGCACCAGTTCGTAGCTCGCGCGGCTCGACAGGAACACGAAGCCGTCGTGCAGGTCGGCGCGGCGCCGGGCGAGCCGGCCGATCAGCTTGTCTAGCGCGTTGTGGCGGCCGACGTCCTCGAACACGTCGAGCACGGCGCCGTCCCGGTCGCACCATGCGGCCGCGTGGATGCCGCCGGTTTCGCGCATCAGCGTCTGATGGGCCGGCAGCGTGCGCGCGGCGCGTGCGATCGCGTTGGCGCCGATGCCGGCGGCCGTACCGGCGGCGGCGATGCGCGGCGGGTGCAGGTCGAGCTGCGCGATGCTTTCGATCCCGCAGACACCGCAGCCGGTGCGGCCGGCCAGCGCGCGTCGGTGCGCCTTCAGCGCCATGAACGCCTGCTGCGACACGGTCAGGCGCACTTCGGCGCTGCCGGGCCGGCATTCGCTCTCGATGTCGAACACGTCCGACGCACGCTCGACGATGCCTTCGCTGAGCACGAAGCCGAGGCCGAACGCGTCGAGGTCGATCGGGGTCGCCATCATGACCGTGTGTGCAATACCGTTGACCACGAGTGCAACCGGCGTTTCGTCGACGACGCGATCGACGGTGTCGCGCACTTCGCCGGCACGGTGACGTGTCACATGACACGCGGTGCTGCCGGTCGGCTCGTCGCGGCGGATGCAGGACTCCATGCGGTTTCTCCAGGCGGATCGGCCGGCGGGCCGGCCGGGTCGGGCGCGTGCGCCGGACCAGGGGAATCGGGGCTGCCGGGCGGGCGCGGCCGAGAGGCGCGCCGTGGCCGCGGGCAGGCGTTGCATCGGATGTTAACGGGGATGAACAGTGCGCCCGATGTACAGCGCCGCAGTGCGGAAAGCAGTACAGCTGAACGTCCCGCCGGCGCGAAATGTGTTTTCCGTACACACATCTTCGGCAACGGAAGCAGCACAGTTTCAGCGCACGTTCGAACGATTGCGAGTATCGTTGCAAACGCGATATCGTCATTCACGCTCCGACGCCATGCGAGTGACCGTCTTGTATTCGCATGTGTCTTCGGCAAGCCGTCGCGCGATTTCCTGCTTCGGGCGGACGTCCTCACAAACACGAGCAAATTACGGTCATGGAAATCTTCGATGCGTTCCATCTCGCACGATTGCAATTCGCATTCACGGTGTCGTTCCACATCGTGTTTCCCGCGATCAGCATCGGTATGGCGAGCTTCCTGGCGGTGCTGGAATGGCGCTATCTCGTCACCGGCGACGCCGCCTACAAATCCATGTTCCAGTTCTGGTCGAAGATCTTTGCGATCGGCTTCGGGATGGGCGTGGTCTCCGGCGTCGTGATGGCGTACGAATTCGGCACGAACTGGGCCGGCTTCTCGCGCGTCGCGGGCAACATCACGGGCCCGCTGCTCACCTATGAAGTGCTGACGGCGTTCTTCCTCGAAGCCGGCTTCCTCGGCGTGATGCTGTTCGGCTGGCAGCGCGTGAGCCCGCGCGCCCACTTCTTCGCGACGCTGATGGTCGCGGTCGGCACGCTGATCTCGACGTTCTGGATTCTCGCGTCGAACAGCTTCATGCAGACGCCGCAGGGCTACAAGATCGAGAACGGCCTCGTCGTGCCGGTCGACTGGTTCAAGGTCGTGTTCAACCCGTCGTTCCCTTACCGTCTCGTGCACATGACGATTGCGGCGTTCATCGTCGCGGGCTTCATCGTCGCCGCGTGCGGCGCGTGGCACCTGCTGAAGGGGCGCCGCGACGAGCCGGTGAAGCGCAGCTTCTCGATGGCGCTGTGGATGCTGCTGGTGCTTGCGCCGATCCAGATCGTCGTCGGCGACGCGCACGGGCTGAACACGCGCGAATACCAGCCGGCGAAGATCGCGGCGATCGAAGGGCTGTGGGAAACCGAGAAGGGCGGCACGGCGCTGAACCTCGTCGGGCTGCCCGACATGCAGGCCGAAACCACGCGCTATGCGATCCAGGTGCCGCACCTCGGCAGCCTGATCCTCACGCACAGCTGGGACGGCGAGATTCGCGGGCTGAAGGAATTCCCGCCGCAGGACCGACCGTACTCGCCGATCATCTTCTGGACGTTCCGGATCATGGCCGGCCTCGGGATGCTGATGCTGCTCACCGCGCTGCTCGGGTTGCTGCTGAGAAAGGGCGGGCGCCTCTATGAAACGCGCTGGTTCCAGTGGTTCGTGGTCTGCATGGGGCCTTCCGGCATCGTCGCGCTGCTGGCCGGCTGGATCACGACCGAGGTCGGGCGGCAGCCGTGGACCGTGTACGGCGTGCTGCGCACCGTCGATTCCGTCTCCCCGCTCAACGCTCAGCAGGTCGGCGTGTCGCTGCTGGTCTTCGTGGTCGTGTACTTCCTGGTATTCGGAACAGGTATCTACTACATGATGAAACTGATGAAGCGCGGGCCGGCTGCCCAGGCCGGGTATATCGAGCTGCACCGGCATCCGGGGCTGCGCAAGAGTGCGCTGTCCACGCCGCTGAACGTGACCGAAGCGGAGTAAGCCATGCAAATCGATCTTCCTGTCGTGTGGGCCGCGATCATCGGCCTCGGTGTATTCATCTACGTGATGCTGGACGGCTTCGATCTCGGCATCGGCCTGCTGTTTCCGTTCTTCGATGCGAAGGCCGAGCGCCAGGTGATGCTCGACACCGTCGCGCCGGTGTGGGACGGCAACGAGACGTTCCTGGTGCTCGGCGGCGCGGGGCTCTATGGCGCGTTCCCGGTCGTCTATTCGACGCTGCTGCCCGCGAACTACCTGCCGCTGGTCCTGATGCTGGTCGGGCTGATCTTTCGCGGCGCGGCGTTCGAGCTGCGCGCGAAGGCCACCCGCACGCAACACATGTGGGATCTCGCGTTCATCGGCGGCTCCGCGCTCGCGGCGTTCTGCCAGGGGATCGTGCTCGGTTCGCTGCTGCAGGGGATCAAGATCGTGAACAACCAGTTCGCGGGCGGCCCGTTCGACTGGCTGTCGCCGTTCAGCCTGATGTGCGGGATCGGCGTGCTCGTCACGTATGCGACGCTCGGCTGCGGCTGGCTGATCCTGAAGGTCGACGGCGAGTTGCAGCGCAAGATGCGGCTGCTGATGAAGCCGCTCGCGGGCGTGCTGCTCGCCGTGATGGGCGTGGTCAGCCTGTGGACCGTGATCGGGCTGCCGGCCGTCGCGCACCGCTGGTTCGGCAGCGGCAACCTGGGCTGGTTCCTGCCGGTGCCGATCCTCGTCGTTGCATGCGTGTGGGGCATCTTCCACTCGGTGAAGCGCGCGCACGAGGCCACGCCGTTCCTGCTCACGCTCGCGCTCGTGTTCCTCGGCTACACGGGGCTCGTGATCAGCATCTGGCCGAACATCGTGCCCCCGTCGCTGTCGATCTGGGACGCATCGTCGAGCCATTCGAGCCAGAAGTTCGCGCTGATCGGCACCGTGATCGTGCTGCCGATCATCCTCGTGTACAACGCGATGCAGTACCGCGTGTTCCGCGGCAAGGTGCGCGAGGGCGACGTCGGTTATCACTGAGCGCCGCATGATGTGACGGGCGCGGCGCGCGCGGGCGTATCATCTCGCGCAGCACGACGCCCGGCCCGGCATCCACCCGACAGCGGCCCGCCACGCGCGGGCCGCTGCGCATCGGGCGCCGGCGTGCCGTATCGCGTATTTCCCTGGCAGTCGAGAAAACACCATGATCGTCCGACCACGACAAAACTGGCTCAGGATGCTGTTCGTCTGGAACGGCTCCGTGCTGCAATCGATCATTCCGCAGCTCGTGTTCATGGCGATCGTCAGCACGCTGGCGGTCTTCACGAACGGGCGCATCTTCGGCGAGAAGATTCCCCTCAATACCGCGCCGTTCACGCTGTTCGGGCTGGCGCTCGCGATCTTCCTCGCGTTTCGCAACAACGCGAGCTTCGAGCGGTTCAAGGAGGCGCGGCATCTGTGGGGCAACCTGCTGATCGCGGCGCGCGCGCTGACGTCGCAACTGAATCGCTACCTGCCCGACAGCGTCGGCGACGCCGAGCGCGACCGGCTTGCCGACCTGCTGATCGCGTTCACCTATGCGCTGAAGCATCAGCTGCGTCATACCGATCCGACACAGGACCTGCAGCGGATCCTCGGTGCGGAACGCACCGCCGCGCTCGCGGGCAAGTGTTTCAAGCCCGTGGCGATCCTCGACGAGTTGCGCGGCAGCATCGTCCGCGCGCTGGGCCGCGCGCCCGGCAGCGACGCGACCTGCTGGATGTTCGAGGCGCAACTCGACGAGCTCGGCAAATCGGTCGGCGGTTGCGAGCGCATCCTGTCGACGCCGATCCCGTTCTCGTACAGCGTGCTGCTGCATCGCACCGTGTATGCGTATTGCGTGCTGCTGCCGTTCGGCCTCGTCGATTCGACGGAATTCTTCACGCCGCTGATCTGCGTGTTCATCGCGTACACGCTGATCGCACTCGAGGCGATCGCGAACGAGGTGGCCGAGCCGTTCGGCCTCGCGCCGAACGCGCTGGCGCTCGATGCGATGGCACGCACGATCGAACGGTCGGTGCTCGAACTGGGCGATCGCCCGCTGCCGGAGGAATTCGTGCCGGCGTCGACGTATCAGATCACGTAGGTGAGTGCGCGGAAGGGGGCGGGCCGTGTCGGGCGCTAGAATGGCGCTGGCCTGTTCCTCGGATCTGACGCAATGACCCTCGTCGACACCTATCTCGCCGGCCTGCGTGCCGTGCTGCCCGACACCGACAACGCGGCGCTCGCCGCCGCCACGGGCGCGACGCCCGAGCAGCTCGACGCGCTGCGTGCCGCGTATCCGCAGTGCCCGGCCAGCCTGCTCGAACTGCTCGGCAAGCTCGACGGCACCTACTGGCGCGACTACGGCGGCACGACGGTCAACGTGCTGGTGCTGGGCTCCGACGTCCACGAATACCCGTATTACCTGCTGTCGGCCGCGCAGATGCTCGAGGAAGGGGCGAAGTACCGCGACAGCATCGCCGAGATCTACGGCGACGACGCGAACGACGACGGTGAACTCGTCGACCCGCGCATCGACATCGCGCTGCCGATGGGCCGGCGGCTGTGCTTCTCGCATTGCATGAACAACGGCGGCACGTCGCAGCTCTACATCGACTTCGAGCCGGCGGCGGGCGGCAAGGTCGGGCAGGTCGTGCGCTTCCTGCACGATCCCGACAGCTATGCGGTGATCGCCGACGACTTCGACGGTTACCTGCGCCAGCTGATCGACGGCGGTTATGCGTTTGTCATCGATTTCGACGAAGAATAGCGGCGGCGACGGCTGCTATTTCAGGGAGGTTGAAATGCGAATCTACGTGACGAGTATTTTTGTCGACGACCAGGACAAGGCATTGACGTTCTATACCGACAAGCTCGGTTTCAAGCTGAAGAACAACGTGCCCGTGGGCGGGTACCGCTGGCTGACCGTGGTGTCGAAGGACCAGCCGGACGGCACCGAACTGCTGCTCGAGCCGAGCAACCATCGGGCGGTCGGGCCTTACAAGCAGGCGCTGTACGAGGACGGCATTCCGGCGGCATCGTTCCAGGTCGACGATCTCGATGCGGAATTCGCGCGGCTCAGGGATCTCGACGTCCATTTCACGCTGGAGCCGATGGACGCGGGGCCCGTGCGCGTCGCGATCGTCGACGATACCTGCGGGAACCTGATTCAACTGATGCAGATGAAGTGACGCCGCGCCGCTCGAGGTTGATCTACACGATGTTGTCCAGTGCCTTGACGTCTGCAATTCGAGGGTCGGTGATCCAGAGCGCATCGATCATCTGAAACACCAACGGGGCCAGCGGCGTACCGATGACCTGCTCCCGGGCAAGCGCGAATTCAAACAGGTCGGAAATATCGACACCCCGTTCCGCGGCGTTCACGACGGAGACAGGACCGCCTCCCTCGCGCGGAATATAGATCAATGAAACCAGGACGCGGTCGGCGGGCCCGGCGCTTTCTCCCCAGTCGCCCAACACGAGGCCGATGATCGGCGGATGGTCCGGCCTGTTCCGGGTGCCCATTGGATGAAGTAGACGCCAGCCACTGAATCGTCTTGATGCAGTTCGCCCGTGATTCTCCTCGTCTCGCTACCACAACACGCACAATTGAAAGTGGATGCTTCACCCGGGTACGTGTGTATCGATTCGTCGGCTGACATTGGGCGGGGTTCCGAAAGTAGTTGCAGGTCGAAGGCGACGGTTCCTGCGGGAATTCGCGCGGTTCTCCTATCCAGGACCAGGCTCGCGGACAGGAGAACCGCCGAAATGAAGCCAATCAAGAAACCGGGTCACCGACCTCGAAGTGCTCCACCAATGTGCTCGGAAGGACGTCGTCCGTGGATCGCATGCGAAACGATAACGGGGTGCGCGGGCGCGGCATCGGCGGAGTGGACCAAGGGACGGCCCGCTACCGCCATGAACGACATCACGCGTGACAGCGTCGCGTGTGCAGGTATCGCCCACGAGCGGCAGCGTGGCTTCGGCGCGAATTGTCGCGCTCATGTAGACTCGTGTGCCCTTCAACGGAGTAGATGCAATGCAACTGCTTGATCATGTGTCAATCAGCGTGCCGGATATCGAACTGGCGCGCCCGTTCTACGATGCCATCATGGCCGCGCTGGGCGCGGCCAGGGTCTATGACCGGGGCACCGCACTCGGCTACGGCGAACGCTGCAATGCGAACGACACCGCATCGACCTTTCTCGCGATCTACCTGGATCCCGCCGAAATCGGCGTGAGCAAGCGGCACTGGTGCTTCAAGGCCGCGAGCCGCGCACAGGTGGACGCGTTTTTCGAGGCCGGCCTCGCGACGGGCGGGCAGTCCGACGGTGAGCCCGGCTTGCGGCCGCATTATCACGGCGACTACTACGGGGCGTTTCTCGTCGACCCGGCCGGCAACCGGGTCGAGGCGGTGTGCCACGCGTCCGTGCCGGCGCACGCATCGTGACGAGAGGCGGTTGCAGCGACGCACGCACGCGCACCTGATGGGGTGATCGCCACGCGCCGGCCCGATACTGTCCGGCGCGCGGCGCGCGTTCACGCATGCGCTGCCTGCACCGCTCAATCGAAGTAGTTCAATCCCATCGCCCCCTTCACCTCCGCGAGCGTCGCGCCGGCCACGTCCCGCGCGTGCATCGTGCCGCGCTTCAGGATCGCCATCACCTCGGCCTTGTCGGCCTCGAATTCGCGGCGGCGCGCGCGGATCGGCTCGATCAGCGCCTGCAGCCGCTCGTTCAGCACGCGCTTGACGACGCTGTCGCCGAGCCCGCCGCGACGGTAGTGCGCCTTCAACTCGTCGACCTTCTGCACGTCGGACTCGAACGCATCGAGGAACGTGAACACGACGTTGCCCTCGACCTGGCCGGGATCGCTCACGCGCAGGTGGTTCGGGTCCGTGTACATGTCCTTCACGGCCTGCGTGATCTCGTCCGGCGTCGAGCCGAGCGTGATCGCGTTGCCGAGCGACTTGCTCATCTTCGCCTTGCCGTCGATCCCCGGCAGCCGCGTGACCGCCGACAGCACGGCCTCGCATTCGACCAGCACGGGCTGGTCGACCGTCGCGTTGAAGCGGCGCACGAGTTCGTTGGTCTGCTCGATCATCGGCAGCTGGTCGTCGCCGACCGGCACGTGCGTCGCCTTGAACGCGGTGATGTCGGCCGCCTGGCTCACCGGGTAGGTCAGGAAGCCGGCCGGGATGTCGCGCTCGAAACCGCGCAGGCGGATCTCTTCCTTGATGGTCGGGTTGCGTTCGAGGCGCGCGACCGTGACGAGGTTGAGCAGGTATTGCGACAGCTCGGCGAGTTCGGGCACCTGCGACTGCACGACGATCGTCGAGATTGCCGGATCGATGCCGACGGCGAGATAGTCGAGCGCGACTTCGATCACGTTCTCGGTGACGCGCTGGCGGCGGCCCATGTTGTCGGTCAGCGCCTGCGTGTCGGCGAGCAGCAGGAACTGCTTCGCTTCGTGCTGCATCTGCACGCGCGCGCGCAGCGAGCCGATGTAGTGGCCGAGGTGCAGCGGGCCGGTCGTGCGGTCGCCGGTGAGGATGGTCGGTCGGGTCGGGTGGGTCATGTTGGTCGTTGCTCCGGGTTATCGAAGCCGCCAGCCATGACGTCTGCGCAGAAACGCAAATGCCGCCATGGCTGGCGGCATCACGTTTGGGACATGCAAAAAGGAAACGGGCCGCCTGGGTCAGGCGCGCCACCAGCAATGCACGTTCGGCGAGGCGGGTCGGGTTTCCATTGCGCGAGTATAGCGTAGTGCGGGGACGGACGTGCCGTCTCAGCGGATGACGGACTCCATCGCAAGGTAGGCGGTTTCGGCCGACGGCCACAGCAGGTACAGCAGGCCGGCCATCAACAGCAGCGCGCCGGCGCGTACCAGCGGCGTGCGGTCTTTCTCGCGCGGGAGGCGGGTGGGCGGCTTCGAGTTCTTCATGCTTGCTGGCGCGCGAGGCGCCACTCCAACGGTTGCTGCAACGGGTCGGGTGAGGCGACGCCGGGGTGTTGCGGGGTTCGACGGGGGCTGGGGTGCGGCCGGGCACCGTGCCCGGGCGGGCCGGCGGGGTTGGCCGCTGGCGGGCATAAAAAGGGACGGTTGAACGCCCTTTGGCTGCCATCCATGCCGAGGCGACCGGCATCCTACCAGTTCGGTGGCGTGGACACAGTCAAGAATTGTCGGGGGCAGGGGGCGCAGGAGGCAGGGGGCGCGTCGAATGGCCGTGACGCTACCGGCTCGGGATAGGGTCATCCAGATGCCGTGATGCAACCTTGCCCGTTCTCCGCGAGCTTTCAGTCGCATGCGTGGCAACTGACAACCGTAAGGTGCCCGTCGATCGATGGTATTCGTCAACATCGTCACGTACCTGTGATTATCCCGATTCTGCTTTTTACTATCGCGTCGTAAATGCATTCGATTATTTAAGAAAATTAAAAGGGCCAATCATCACTTTCGCCTCCGGATTTTTTTGAGAATCCAGGTCGCCTTGTCCTTGCTAAAACCAATTCCATCTGCTTTATTTACACATACCAAATCAGGATAAAACGCTAACGGGGTATCACGGTCACTTTGTCGGGTATTGGTGCCTGACGAAGTGACATCGATTCACTACAGCATCCCTACGATCTGAAGGCGGAGCCCCTTTCCCGAGGGCGTGCTACGCCTGTTGCGCGTGTCCGCGCCCATGGAGGCGATCAGGTGACCACGCGGGCCCGCCCATGGCCCGCCGATTAATGCTTTCAAAATGCCACATGCTATTTGAATAAAACGAATTCGATTGAGCGCGAGTTTAAATGTTTTATTAACTACCTGCTTACGTTCAAAACCTGGCGGCCAAACCCCCTAATGCCACCCACGAAGGAGGCTGGATATATCATGAATAACGCATCTGGAGTCAGAGTTCGTCCGTCGATCGAATCGTTGCAAGTCGAATATCGGAAAGGCAACAAAAAGCCGCTGGAAGACCTGATGCGCGCATGGAAAGGCATCAAGGCATTGCCGCCCGACGATCCGAACTCGTTCTTCATGATCGGCGGCTTCCACGGCGAGCCGTTCCGCGGCGCCGGCTGGGGCTCGGCGTCTTACTGGGGCGGTTATTGCAACCACGGAAACGTGCTGTTCCCCACCTGGCACCGTGCGTACCTGCTGCGGCTGGAACAGGCGCTGCAGAGCATCCCCGGTTGCGAGCAGGTGATGCTGCCGTTCTGGGACGAAACCAGCGAAGAGTCGCTGACGAAAGGCATCCCGTGGGCACTGACCGACCCGGATTTCGAGCTCGACGGCGAAAAGATTCCGAATCCGCTGGCCTCCTTCACGTTCAACCGGGCGATCACCGACAACATCAACGGCGACGATCCGAACTACAGCAAGCCGCTGCCGTACGTCACGGTTCGCTACCCGCTGTCGGGGCTCGTGGGTACCGACAAGGACCGGGCCGCGACCGAGAAGCACAACGCCAGGTTCAAGGATGCCAAGGAGAACGTGGTGTTGCTGAACCGGAACATCGTGGACTGGCTCACGTCCTACATCGTCGTGAAGGGCAACGTGGTGCCGACCAACGTGAAGCGCAAGTTCGAGCAGTGCCTGGACGCGCCGAACTACACGGTGTTTTCCAACACGACGTCCGCGGCCCAGTGGAACGAGAATCTGCCGGAAGGCGCGATTCCCGTCGTCCCGCTCGAGTCGCCGCACAACAAGATTCACCTGGCGGTCGGCGGGTTCGACGTGCCGCACGGCCCGAACAAGGGCGACTTCTCGCCGATTCCGGGCGCCAACGGCGACATGGGCGAAAACGACACGGCGGGCCTCGACCCGATCTTCTATTTCCATCACTGCTTCATCGATCGCGTGTTCTGGCTGTGGCAGAAGCGGCACGGCTTCACGCAGCACCTCGACGTCATCGCCGAGTATCCGGGCACCAACTCGGTCGACGCGCAGGGGCCGACGCCGGGCACGGTGCCCAACTCGTGGCTCACGCTCTCGTCGCCGCTCGATCCGTTCAAGAAGAGCGAGAACGGCAAGGAGCGCGCCTATACGTCGCTCGACTGCATCAACATCGAGGAGCAACTCGGGTACACGTACGGCCCCGGTTCGCTGGAAGACCTGCCGAAGCTCTCGCTGGCGGCGACGACCGTGCCGGCCGGCAACAGCAGCAAGGTCGTGCGCGTGTCCGGGCTGAATCGTGCGCCGATCGCGGGGTCGTTCCTGGTCTCCGCGTACGTCAACGTGGACGGCGAGCGGCACCTGCTCGGCACGGAGGCCGTGCTGAGCCGCTGGAGCGTGCAGTACTGCGCGAACTGCCAGACGCACCTCGAAGTGAAGGCGTTCTTTCCGCTGGACCAGTTCTCGGTGAGTGCGGTGGAGGGGGCCCAGTACGACGTCGAGATCCATACGCGCGAAGGCGTACGCCTGCAGACACAACCGGCTTCGCCGCCCGCTTCGCAAGCCGTCGCCGGTGCGGCTCCGCAGGCCGCGCCGAAACTGTTCCGGCTCGAGGTCCGGTAACGACGGCGCGTGACGAACCGGCGCCATCGCGTGGCGCCGGTTCACTTCGGTATTTCGACGACACGGACATGAAGGGGAGGCGCGCGCATGAGCTACACACCCGAAACCGGCAGCCTGGTGGGCCAGTGGACCTATCGCAGTTTCCTGAACGATCCCGATCCGGCCACCGCATTCAACGACCTGGAATTCGGCCTCGGCACGATCGAGATCGCGCAGGCACCGGCGGGCATTTTCAAGGGGCGCATTTTCGGCCCGGGATGGGAGCTGCAGCTCAACGGCTGGATCAGCTACGGGAATCCCGGCACCGTCCGCTTCCAGGGGCGCGGCGTGGTCAGCGGCGAGGAGTGGGTCTACGACTATGTCGGGTACGTGAGCGCGCCCTGGCCCAACGGCATCAACCAGCGTCCGGCGCTGACCGGTTCGATCGTCCGGACGGTTCCGCATGCGAGCGGCAACGGCGGCGTCGCGCCGGCCGGGGTGGTGTGCTCGTGGTACGCGGTCATGCGAGATCCCGTCTGAACGGCCATGACTGCCCGGAGTGCTCCGCCGGCCGACCCGGCCAGGCGTCCGGCGACGGTGACGGGCGCGATCCGCGCATGCGTGGAGGCCGGGCCCGCGCGAACGTCCATGCTCCCGATGCCCGAACGCGTGCGCGGCGCGCTGGCGTTCGCGACCCTCGGCTACCTGGCGTGTGACTTGCCGACGAGGCTGCATGGTGCCCCTTCCAGCTGGATATGGAACGGCATCGGTGCGCTTGCCTGCGGCGTGGCGGGGTACTCGACGAGAGGCGGATCGCCGGGCAGGTGCGCGCGCCGGTCGATGCTCTGGTGCATGGCTGCCATCTGCGCGGGACTGACGCTCGATGCGATGCGGGCGCCCCTCGAGGCCATTCTCGACATCTGCGGCGGCACGCTCGATACCGGTGCCATGTGGAACATGCTGGTGCTCCATCTCCAGTGGTTCCCGATGTCGATGCTGGCCATGCTGGTGCTGTTGATTCGGCGCGAAGCCGACCGCAAGGACGGGCATCGACGCGGCCCGGTACGCGTGCTCGTCAGGGCGCCGGTGCGGGTCGCGCTCGAATTCGCGGGGATGTTGCTCGTCATGGCGCTCGGCATGACCGCGATCAGGGCAATCGCGTTCAGCGTGGGGCTGCGTTGGGATACGAGCGGCGTGGCCTTTGCGATGCTCGTCAGCATGCTGGCGTTCTACGCACTGAGCGATCGAGCGGCCCTCGCAGAGGAATCGCTGAAAGGCCGCTTGCGAAACAAGAACGGCCAGATTACTTAGGATGGCAAAAAACAGGTTGGAGATCGAATTCGGCGGAACATGATCGTGGCGCAGGTCGATCTCAATGAAAGAGACCACGCACCGGGCGGCGGGCGAACGCAGCGCAACGGTATCGGCCGGCATGCGCGGCGGCACGGCTTGCCTGCGCATTGTCCGCCGGCGTAGGCGCGACGCACGGCGACAACCGATTTCACAGACCCGTCGCACGGTTCGTCCCTGCAGCGGTCCCGCCGAAATTTCCGGCGGGGCCGCCGTCTGTCCATTTCCCGGAGAACACCATGCGATATCCATTGCAGTACGCCGGCGCTGGCGCCCCTGCGCCGCGTCCATCCGTACCCGAACCGCACGCACCGGCGCCGCGGGCCGACTTCGAGGAGGCGTGAGCCATGAGCGACGACGCACTCGACCCGTTGCTGCGGCAGTTCGCGGAGAAACGATTGGGACGGCCGCTCGAGCCGGCTGAAGAACGGGCGCTGCTCGAGCGGCTGCCGGGTCGTCACGCGGCCCAGCCGGCCCCGGCGGCCGGCGCGGCCGGCACGGCCACGCAGGCGAGCGCCGCGAACCCGCCATTGCCGCGCTTGAAAACCCGGCAGGAGGCGCGCGAGCAGGTCAAGCATTTTCTGCAGCTCAACCAGCAGAAGGCGTACGAGAAGATGCGCGGCATCCTGCAGACGATCGACGCGCAGAACGAGACGACCCTCGGCATGCTGGCGTCGGAACAGCAGAAGGTGTCCGGCGTACTCGACGCGCACGAGCCGCCGGACGACGCACCGGCGTCCGCTGCGGCCGACATCCAGGACAGCACCCGCGAGGCGCTGGCGGTGATCGGCGAACAGCTGACCGGCCTCATCCGGCAGGAAATCGACGCCTGCTTCCGGCACTACGTCGATTCGCTCGCCGAACGGCTCGCCGTGCGGCTCGACGCGATCGACGAGCGGCTGCAACGCATCGGCGCCCGTCCGGCCGAGATGCACGAACCGGCCGCTGCTGCCACAGCCACTGCTTCTGTTCACGATACCCCCGGGCCAGCGTCCATGGAGTAGCACACCGGGCATGCGGTTGAAGTCGAGCGGCTGAAGTCCGGCGGCTGGACACGAGACCGGCCGGCCCCGATGTGCGACCTCTCAACTACGTGAATCAAGGAGCAAAAAATGGGTGATACGTGTCAGGTGTGCCAGGTCAATCCCGCGATTACCGATGCCGTCACGCAGGTCAACGTCAAGGTGGTTGCCGAGGCGCCGGCGATGGCGATGGGCTCGCTGTACCAGGCCCAGAGCCACTCGCTCAGCATCCTGTTCGAGAACGCGGTGCAGCAGCAGTCGCAGGCCGCGATCCAGTCGCAGACGTCGACGAACGTGGGGACGATGCAGCTCTACACGATCGGGCCGGAAAGCGCGGGGGCGGCCGCCACGGAAATCGGCGCGAACGGGATCATCTCCATTCTGGCCGACGTGATCGCGATCGGGAAGGCGATGCGCCCGTAACGCGCGGTCGCCGCGCCGTGGTCGAGCGGCGGCGCAAGCGGCTCGGGCCGCCGATCCGCCGTGCCGCCGCGTCGCCGAACCGCAGCACGTCCGCCGGCGCCTGAACAGCGGTGCCGCGCGGTGTTCCGGAGCAAACGACAGGACGGGTAGAGCCGATTCGATGCGGCGCCCGTTCGCAAACCAGGAGAAATTCGATGGCAAATGATACAAGCGCCCCGACGGATCCGAAGGATCCGAAAGACCCCTGCAACTGCAAGACGTGCGCGGTCAATGCCGCGATCACCGACGCCGTCACGCAGACCAACGTCAAGGTGGTGGGTGAAGCGCCGGCGATGGCAACGGGCTCGCTGTACCAGGCCCAGAGCCATTCGCTCAGCGTGCTGTTCGAGAACGCCGTGCAGCAGCAGTCGCAGGCCGCGGTACAACTGCCGACCTCGACGAACGTGGGCACGATGCAGCTCTACACGCTCGGGCCGGCGAGCGCCGGCGCCGCCGCGACGGAAATCGGCTCGAACGGCGTGCTGTCCGTGCTGGCCGATGTGCTCGCGCTCGGCAAGGCGCTGGCCTGACGCGTAACCCGGCGTCGACGCCGGGCGGCGGCCCCGATCCTCGCGGCTGTCGCCCGGCGCCTGTCGTCGTCCCGACGCTCGCGACGACGAGCGCTCGCACGCACCGATGCAGCCGCCGGGCGCACGTCGCCGACCGACCCATTCATGCGTTCGCCGTGACTGCCTCGCAGCGGGCGGGCAAACCAGGAGCAACGACATGCCGGAACAGGTTTCCGCCGCGGTGACCGATGCGGTCACGCAAGCCAACGTCAAGGTGATGGGCGAAGCGCCCGCCGTGGCCTTGGGCACGCTCATGCAGTCGAACAGCCATGCGTCCGCGATCCTGCTTCACAACGCGGTGCAGATGCAGGCGAACCAGGCGATGTCCAACCTCGCCGCCACGACCGTCGGCGTCATGCAGCTCTACGCCGGCTCGCCGGTGGCGGTGGCCGCCGCGGCGCGCTCCGCGAACGACAACCTTGCGTCGCAACTGACCGCCGTCGCGCAGCTGATGAACGCCATCGGCCACTGGCGCGGCTGATCTTCCCCGCGTGCCGCGCAACCCGGCGCGCGCGACCTCCTGCCGCCGCGGCGTCGCGGCGCACGCGCCCGGCGCGTCAGTTGGCGTTGACGATGGTCCGCAACTGCTCCGGCTTCTCGATCGTCACGCCGTGCGCGTGAAGCCGGATCAGCCCGTCGCGCTGCATCTTCTGCAGGCTGCTGTTCAGTCGCGGCCGGCTGACGTTGAGCATTGCGGCGAGGATGCTCTGGCTCTCCGGCAGCCGCACCTCGAGATCGTTCCCTTGCATGCGGTTCAGCAGATGGCGCGCGAGCCTGGCTTCGAGCCGGTACAGGCACGTCGATTCGACGAAGTCGCTCAGCTGGTGCACGTGCCGGCACAGCTGCTCGTGGATGCGCTCCATGAAATCCGCGTTGGCCAGCAGCGGTGCGAAGTACTGGCGATGCAGCAGCGACACGCGGCAGTCGGGGCTCAACTGCGCGGTGAAGCTGCGCCGGTGGGCACGAACCAGCGTGTTTTCGCCGATGAGTTCACCCGGCAACGAGTGGCCGAGAATGAGTTCGCGTCCGCCGGGTTCGTGCAGTGTCTTGTACACGCGGCCGCAGTGCACGAAGGCGACGAAATCGCCCGGATCGCCCTTGAAGAACAACAGGCGATTGCCGTGTTCGGGCCAGGGCGCGAGATGCCGCTCGATGTGAGCGAGCAGGCTTTCCGGAAGATCGGCGAGTATCGGGATATTGCACAGCGTTCGACCGTTGACGAGGGCAGGCATGTTTTCCGTGCAAGGTTGTTTGACGATGCGGCCACCTAGCGAAAAACGCTGCCTTTGGCATTACGTGAAAATGAATGATGAAAATAACCAGATAATGGGAAAGTGATCCCGATATGGTTTTGCTTCGGCGCCAGGGACCTTTGGTCTACCGACATCGGCAGCAGCGTGCCGGCGTAATCGCATCGCGGCGGCAGTCGCCATTTTTCATCGAAATGCCAGTGGTTACGCTCGGCGGCGCGCCCGAAACGACGGATGAGGAGATGCCGGGGAATTAAAGTTTCCGTTCACAATAATCAAGAAAATTTACACGAAGCGATTATCTTTAAAACGGTGTTACGCGGGTAACAGCGCCATTCCCGGCACCGAATCGATTCTGTGTTTTCCATAAAAAAGGAAGGCACGGGATGACAACCTCGAACCAGCACGCTGTTTCGACGCCTGAGTCACCGGCGCAGCAGCTCGATCACACGTGGCGGGAAATGCAGGGGAAATTGCGGCGGCGCGCGCGCCTGTTGTGCAAGGGCGATATCCACCGCGCCGACGAACTGCTCTCCGATACCGCGCTCAAGGTCCACATCTACCTGCAACGTTCGCCAGAGCGTGTCCGGAACCTGGCCGGCTTTCTCTTTCTGGCGCTGAACCACGCGTTCCTCGACGGCGCGCGCCGCCGTGTGCGCGAAAGCGGCATGCTCGAATTCGACCCGGGCTGGGACGACGATCACGCCGTCGAGCTGGCCGGCCACGCGCCGTCGGTGGAGCAGCAGCTGCTGCTCCGGCAACAGCTGCTGCGTCTCGAGCAGGTGCTGTCCACGCTCCCGTCGCAGCAGCAGATGCTGTTCACGCTGAAGTTCGAGGAGGACCGGCCCTATCTGCACATCGCGGCGACGCTCGGGATCAACGAGCCGCTGGCCAGGAAGCGTGTCGAGCTGCTGCGCAGGAAATTGCGCGAGGAACTCGCGTGAGCGCGTTCACGAACGCGGGCATGCAGCGTTCCTAACGGCATGCGCGGCGTCGATGGCCCGCCGTTCCTTCAATCGCATGCCGGAGCCGAGATCCGAGGAGGCCTCGTGGCAGACAAAGTCAATGAGCAGGTTACCGACGCGCTGACGCAGACCAATGTCAACGTCGTCGCGGGATCCCCGGCCCAGGCGCTGGGCATGCTTTACCAGATGTTCAGCCAGGCCGTCGGCATCTCGGCGCAGAACATGACGCAGCAGCAGGCGGCGCTGAACCAGATTTCGAACGCCGTCGTGTCGAAGGCGGTGGCCATGATCCTGTCCGTCGAAGCGTCGCCGAAGCCGGCATCGGGCGGCGCGGCGCAGGCCCCGGCGGCCGGGCCGCAGACGGGCTCCACGCATTAGTCGACTCTCGGGATACCTGAACCATGAACATGAAAGGCCTTTTGGGCGGACGCGGCGACGGTGCGCCGCAGGCGCCGCACGATGGCGCGCCCGCGGCAGCAGGCGCAACGACGCCGGCCGACGCAACGATGCCCGCCGATGTCGCGCCGCCCGTCGCGGCGCCGAAGGCCGGCGCGCGCGCATGGCCGGTCAACCGGCTGCGCAGGCTCACCGATGCGCTGAAGGCGCCGAACCAGGTCGCCGGTCCGGCCGGGGGCGGCGGTTCGGTGCTGCAGACCGTGCAGGCGATCAACGCGGAGGCGGCGTCCTACGCGACGACGCAGATCGCCGTCGGCCCGAACATGATGATCACGCAGGCGGGCGGGATGGTCGCGCAGGCGGCGGCCAACTACTTCGAGGCGTCGACGTCGCTGGCGATCGCGGGCAAGAGCGTGCTGATGAAGGACCTGGCGCAGAAGACCATCGACGAGAACGTGCGCGGGATGGCGATGGATGCGGTGGGCCTGCTGTTGACCGACCTGTTCGTCGCGACGGCGGCGGTCGTCGCGGGTGCCGCGGAGGCGATCGAAGGCGAGGCCGCGAGCATCGCGCTCGACAAGATCGACGAGAGCCTGCAGCGGTATCAGGCGCTGCTGGACAAGAAGGGGGCGTAGCGCGCGACCGCGCGCGGCGGCCAGGAATCAATCGACACGACCCGCCGGGCCGCCAGGCCCGCCGCGGGAGGTGAGCGGCGGGAACGACGCGTGTCCGCTTTCGCGGACACGTCGCGGGCCCGCCACCGGCAGTCCCATCGAGTCAAGTGAGGAACCCATGCCCTACGACATTCAGAACGTACAAGGTCCCGCGCCGCTGGCGGTTGGCGAGCGCATCTGGGGAGACGCGGCGGAAATCGATTTCGGCGCGATGACGAGCTGCATCGCGCTCGTCGAGCAGACGCCGGGCCAGCCGGCGTCGGTGCGCGCGATCCATCTGTCGATCGTCAGCGACGACGGTACCAAGGTGTACGACCCGTCGGCGAACGTGGCCGGGCAGGTCGAGACGATCATGCAGCAGAGCGGCGACCTGCGTACCTGCCTCGGGCGCATCGATCTCTGGCAGGCCAGCGAGTCGCAACAGCTGCGGGATTTCTTCGCCGCGCTGATGCTGAGCCTCGACATGCAGAACTGGGTGCCGTTGCCGGACGGCAACCTGCGGGTGCGGATCAACGGCGGCGTGATCCAGTATCGGCAGGGCGCCGGCGCATGGACGAACGCGTAGCCGGCGCGACCGGTTGAAGCCGGCGCCCGCCGTCCGGGCGGGCGCCGGTGCAACACGGGCGTGTCGTCCCGTGCCGCTCGCCGCCCGCGCGCCCCCAGCTTTTTGCTCATCAACACCAACAAAAATCATCATTTCGCCGCAAGCGGCGTGTCAGCAGAATGTCTCCATTCCAGCTCGAGCGACAGCACGCGCGTCGCGCCGAGCCGCACTTCAGAAGGAGACAGCCGTGGCAGTCGAAACAACCTCAATCGATACGCTCGTCGTCGGCGCCGGTCAGGCCGGCGTGGCCATGAGCGAGCACCTGGGCAAGCTGGGCGTGCCGCATCTCGTGCTGGAGCGCAGCCGCATCGCCGAACGCTGGCGCACGGGGCGCTGGGATTCGCTGGTCGCGAACGGCCCCGCGTGGCACGACCGCTTCCCGGGGCTCGAATTCGACGGCCTCGACCCCGACGCGTTCGCGTCGAAAGACCAGGTCGCGGACTACTTCGAAGCGTATGCGCGCAAGTTCGACGCGCCGATCCGCACCGGCGTCGAGGTGAAGCGGGTCGTGCGCAATACGGGCAAGCCGGGTTTCGTCGTCGAGACCTCCGACGGCACGATCGAGGCGAACCGCGTGGTCGTCGCGACGGGGCCGTTCCAGCGCCCGGTGATTCCGCCGATCGCACCGGACGACGCGCGCCTCGTGCAGCTTCATTCCGCCGACTACCGCAACCCGGGCCAGCTCCCGGACGGCGCGGTGCTCGTGGTCGGCGCGGGTTCGTCGGGCGTGCAGATCGCCGACGAGCTGCAGCGCGCGGGCCGCCGGGTCTACCTGTCGGTGGGCCCGCACGACCGCCCGCCGCGCGCGTATCGCGGCCGCGACTTCTGCTGGTGGCTCGGCGTGCTCGGCGAATGGGACAAGGAAGTCGCGACGCCCGGCCGCGAACACGTGACGATCGCGGTGAGCGGCGCGCGCGGCGGCCATACGGTCGATTTCCGCAAGCTCGCGAACCAGGGCGTGACGCTCGTCGGGCTGACGAAGTCGTTCAGCGGCGGCGTGGCCACGTTCGAGCGCGACCTCGCGATCAATCTCGCGCGCGGCGACGAGAACTACCTGTCGCTGCTCGACGCGGCCGACGCCTATGCGGCCCGCAACGGCCTCGACCTGCCGGCCGAACCCGACGCCCGCCACATCCTGCCGAACCCGGACTGCGTCGCGCACCCGATCCTCGCGCTCGATCTCGCCGGCGCGGGCGTCACGTCGATCGTCTGGGCGACGGGATATGCGGTCGACTACGGCTGGCTGAAGGTCGATGCGTTCGACGCGAACGGCAAGCCGCAGCACCAGCGCGGCGTGTCGAAGGAGCCGGGCATCTATTTCCTCGGGCTGCCATGGCTGTCGCGGCGCGGCTCCAGCTTCATCTGGGGCGTGTGGCACGACGCGCGGCACATCGCCGATCACATCGCGACGCAGCGCACCTACCTCGAATACCACGACGCATCGCAGCGCCGCTCGGCATCGCGCCCGGAGCCGGGCGGCGCCGCGTCGCAGGCCGACGCGCGGCCGCTCGCCGACGCGGTCAACTGACCGACCCCATGCTGCCTGCCGTACCGCGATGGTGTTCGCGCCCGGTGCGGCGGCGTGCCCCCTGACGACTGAAGGATTTCGATGAGCCAACCGACCCATACCCGTATCCGCATGTTCAACACGAAGGATACCTACCCGAACCAGACGCTCGACAACGACCTGTGCCAGGCCGTGCGGGCCGGCAACACCGTCTACGTGCGCGGCCAGGTCGGCACCGACTTCGACGGCAACCTGGTCGGCCTCGGCGACCCGCGCGCGCAGGCCGAGCAGGCGATGAAGAACGTCAGGCAGTTGCTGGAGGAAGCCGGCAGCGACCTCACGCACATCGTGAAGACGACGACCTACCTGATCGACCCGCGTTATCGCGAGCCGGTGTACCAGGAAGTCGGCAAGTGGCTGAAGGGCGTGTATCCGATCTCGACGGGGCTCGTCGTGTCCGCGCTCGGCCAGCCGCAGTGGCTGATGGAAATCGACGTGATCGCCGTGATTCCGGACAACTGGCAGCCGAACCGCGCATAGGAGGCGATATGACTTTTTCCATCGTCGGGCGCTGCCCGGAGACGGGTCAGCTCGGCATCGCGATCAGCTCGTCGAGCATCGCGGTGGGCGCGCGCTGCCCGTGGGTGCGCGCGGGCGTCGGCGCCGTCGCGACGCAGAACATCACGCTGCCGGCGCTCGGCCCGCAGATCCTCGACCTGATCGAGCACGAACAGCTCGCGCCCGCCGCGGCGCTCGACCGCGCGCTCAGCGCGAACGGCTGGAGCCAGTACCGGCAGGTCACGGTGATCGATGGGCAGGGACAGGCGGCGTGCTTCACCGGCAAGGAAGCGCTCGGCACGCATCACGCGGTGCGCGGCGAACAGTGCGTGGCGGCCGGCAACCTGCTGGCTTCGCCGGACGTGATCGACGCGATGGCGCGCGCCTTCGAGCAGGCACCCGGCCTGCTCGCCGATCGCCTGCTCGCCGCGATGCATGCGGCGATCGCGGCCGGCGGCGAGGCGGGGCCGGTGCATTCGGCCGCGCTGAAGGTGGCCGGCGACGTGACCTGGCCGATCGTCGACCTGCGCGTCGACTGGGCCGATACCGATCCGGTCGGGCAGCTCGACGCGCTGTGGCGGGCGTATCGGCCGCAGATGCAGGACTACCAGACGCGCGCGCTGAACCCGACCGCCGCGCCGAGCTACGGAGTACCGGGCGATGAATGACACGTCGAGCCGCGCGTTGCTCGAGCGGCTGATCGGTTTCGCGACGGTCAGCCGCGATTCGAATCTCGAGATGATCGGTTTCATCCGCGACTATCTCGCGGACTTCGGCGTCGAGAGCGAACTGTTCTACAACGAGGAACGGACGAAGGCGAGCCTGTACGCGACGATCGGTCCGGGCGATCGCGGCGGCATCGCGCTGTCGGGCCATACCGACGTGGTGCCGGTCGACGGGCAGGCTTGGACGGTCGAGCCGTTCCGGCTGACCGAGCGCGACGGCCGCCTGTACGGGCGCGGCACGGCCGACATGAAGGGCTTCATCGCGTCGGCGCTCGCGGCTGTGCCGGCGTTCGTCGCGCGTCCGCTGCGCGTGCCCGTGCATCTCGCGTTCTCGTACGACGAGGAAGTCGGCTGCCTCGGCGTGCGGCCGATGCTTGACGCACTGGCCGCGCGTGCGCACCGGCCGCGCCTGTGCCTGATCGGCGAGCCGACCGAACTGAAGCCGGTGCTCGGCCACAAGGGCAAGCTCGCGATGCGCTGCCACGTAAAGGGGGCCGCGTGCCATTCGGCGTATGCGCCGTCGGGCGTCAACGCGATCGACTATGCGGCGAAGCTGATCGGCCGGCTCGGCGAGATCGGCGCGGCGCTCGCGCGGCCCGAACGGCACGACGGCCGTTTCGATCCGCCGTTCTCGACCGTGCAGACGGGGTTGATCAAGGGCGGCCGCGCCCTGAACATCGTGCCGGCCGAATGCGAGTTCGACTTCGAGGTGCGTGCGCTGCCGGATTTCGACGCGCACGACGTGCCGCGCAAGCTGCAGGACTATGCGGAATCCGAACTGTTGCCGCGAATGCGTGCGGTGCGGCCCGACACCGATATTCGATTGCAGCCGTTGGGCGCGTATCCGGGGCTGGCCACTGCGCCGGACGGCGAGGCCGCGCGCCTGCTCGCGATGCTGAGCGGTTCCGATGCGTTCGGCACGGTCGCATTCGGCACCGAGGGCGGGCTGTTCGCGCAGGCCGGGATTCCGGCCGTGGTATGCGGGCCCGGCAGCATGGACCAGGGGCACAAGCCCGACGAGTTCGTCACGCTCGACCAGCTGCATGGATGCGACGCGATGCTGGGTCGTCTGGCTGCGTATCTGTCGTCGGCCGCCTGAAATCGTCACTGCAAACACGCACGCACCGCCTCGCGCGGTGCGTGCGTGTTTGCGCGTCTTATCTCGCCGTTTCCGCGACGATCTGCGCGAGCCGCTCGCGGCAGAAGTCGACGAACGACTGCGCCTGCTTCGTGAGCTGGCCGCGCTTCAACCGCGCGCTCACGAGCCCCGACGGGCTCACCGTTTCGCTGAGGCCGATCGTCACGACCCGCTGGCCGTCGTATGTGTATTCGGAATGCGGGCGCGTGACGAGCAGCGAAAAGCCGAACCCCTGGCCGACCATCCCGCGCACCATCTCGATCGACGGCGACCCGAACACGATGTTCGGCGTCAGCCCGAGTTCGTGAAAGAGGCTGACGAAATACGTGCGGCTCGGCTGCACGTCGAGCAGGATCATTGGCTCGACGCAGAGGTCACGCAACGACACGTGCGTCTGGCCCGCGAACCGGTGGTTCTCCGGCAGCAGCACGTACGGCTGCTGCGGCGGCATCAGCGGCTCGGTCTCGATCGTGCCGTCGAGATCGTGGTCGTACATGAGCGCGAGATCGAACGTGCCGGACGTGAGGCCCTGCACGAGTTCCTGCTGGTCGCCGTCGCGCAGCCGGATGTTCACGCCCGGGTAGCGCTCGCGAAAGCCCGCGATCAGTTGCGGCAGGTAGAGCGGCGCGACCGTCTCGAAGCAGCCGATGTCGATCTGCCCGGTGATCACGTCGTTGTCGGCGAGCGCGTTCTGTTCGAATTCGTGCGCGATGCGCAGCAGCTCCTGCGCTTTCCGGTAGAAGCGCGTGCCGCCCGGCGTCAGCGATACGCCCTGCGCATGATGGCGGATGAACAGCTTCACGCCGAAGCTTTCTTCCAGCCCCTTGATCGCGCTGGAGATCGACGGCTGCGCGATGAAGAGCTGGCGCGAGGCCTCGGCCACGCTGCCGGATTCCACCGTCGTCACGAAGTATTTCAGTTGCCGCAAAGTGTAGTGAGCCACACGCACCTCTGATGCACGGCCCCGGCGTGCCGCCCGGGCGCAATCTGTCCATGGTTGTGCGTAGCACCTTACCTGAAAGGCCCCGGCGCCGGAATTTCCGCTGCAGAGCTTTTTCGTATGTCCCGGAAATATTTTTAGTATTTTCCGGTCGCGATACCCGTGGCGCACCATCGTCTCCAACCTGGATCGCGAAGATCACCACGATCACGAAGCGGCCGCACACGTGCCGGCGGGGCATGTCATCCGTCCCCGCGAGTGTATTGGCTGCTGCGTTCGACTCCGCCGCGCGTGCACGCGGTGCGTCGTCGTTCGCGTATCCGGACCCGATTGCAGGCGCGCACCCCGACGCGCGCCGGCTGACACGGCACGCGCGCATCGCCGCGCAGGACAGGAGACTTCACCATGACGAACGCGGAACGCAATGCGTCCCCGATGATAGAGAAGCACACGATCGGCTACGTGCCGCCCGCCGAGCGCCACGGCAAGGTGCGCGACCTGTTCACGCTCTGGTTCGGCGGCAACATCGCGCCGCTGCCGATCGTGACCGGCGCGCTCGGCGTGCAGATGTTCCACCTGAACCTGCTATGGGGCATCGTCGCGATCGTCGTCGGCCAGGCGGTGGGCGGCGTGCTGATGGCGCTGCATTCGGCGCAGGGGCCGCAGATGGGCATCCCGCAGATGATCCAGAGCCGCGCGCAGTTCGGCTCGTGGGGCGCGCTGCTCGTGACCGTGATCGCGGCCGTGATGTATGTCGGCTTCTTCGCGTCGAACATCGTGCTCGCCGGCAAGTCGGTGCACGGCATCGCGGCGTCGGTGCCGGTGCCCGTCGGCATCGTGATCGGCGCGGTGGGCTCGGGGCTGATCGGGATCGTCGGATACCGGTTCATCCACATCCTGAACCGGATCGGCACGTGGGTGCTCGGCATCGGCATCGTCGTCGGCTTCTGGATGATCCTCACGCACGTGACGACCGACGATTTCCTGACGCGCGGCGGCTTCGACTTCGCGGGCTGGCTCGCGACGGTGTCGCTGTCGGCGTTGTGGCAGATCGCGTTCGCACCGTACGTGTCGGACTATTCGCGCTATCTGCCGGAAAACGTCGGCGTGGCGTCGACGTTCTGGGCGACCTACCTCGGCTGCACGATCGGCTCGACGCTCGCGTTCATCTTCGGCGCGGTCGCGGTGCTCGCGGTGCCGGCCGGCGCCGACACGATGGATGCGGTCAAGCAGGCGACCGGCCCGCTCGGCCCGCTGATGCTCGTGCTGTTCCTGCTGAGCGTGATCAGCCACAACGCGCTGAACCTGTACGGCGCGGTGCTCGCGGTGATCACGTCGGTGCAGACGTTCGCGTACAAATGGATTCCGACCGCGAAGGCGCGCGCGGTGGTGTCGGTCGTGATCTTCGTCGCGTGCTGCTACGCGGCGATCGGCGCGTCGACGAACTTCGTCGGCAACCTCGTCGATCTCGTGCTCGCGCTGCTCGTCGTACTGGTGCCGTGGACGGCGATCAACCTGATCGACTTCTACGTGATCCACAAAGGCAAGTACGACATCCAGTCGATCTTCATGGCCGACGGCGGGATCTACGGCCGCTTCAACCCGCAGGCGCTGCTCGCGTATGCGATCGGCATCCTGGTGCAGATCCCGTTCATGAACACGCCGATGTATGCGGGCCCGATTCCCGCGCATCTTGGCGGCGCGGACCTGTCGTGGCTCGTGGGGCTCGCGCTGACGTCGCCGCTGTACTACTGGCTCGCGACGCGCGACAGCGCGTATCGGCGCCGGCAGACGGGGGCGACGATGCCGCCGACGGCGGCGCGGTAAACCGGGCGTCGTTCGGCGCGATGAAATGAAAAGGCCGCCGCATCGGTTGCGATGCGGCGGCCGGGAAAGGCGGGAGCGGGGCGGCAGGCGGGTTCAGGCACGCGGCGTGCCGCGACGCGAACCTGCCTGCCCGCGGATCAGACCACCGCCGAGCGCGCCACCCGCACCGGCACCGACTTGTACGACGGCGTGCCGCTTTCCTTGTCGATGTAGTCGAGTGGCACGAGCACGTTCGCTTCCGGGTAGTACGCGCCGACCGAACCCGGCGCGATGTCGTACTCGATCGCGGTGATCTTCTCGAGACGCAGCGTGCGGCCCGAGGCGGTGATCGTCTCGATGTCGACGAGGTCGCCGTGTTCGAGCCCGTACTTCGCGAGATCGGCCGGGTTCATGAACAGCACGTCGCGACGCCCGAACACGCCGCGATAACGATCGTCGAGCCCGTAGATCGTCGTGTTGTACTGGTCGTGGCTGCGCAGCGTGATGAGCCGCAGCACCTGCTCGCCGCCGAGCACGTCGGCATCCTCCTTCACGCCCTTGTAGACCGAGAACATCGCCTTGCCGGTCGGCGTCGGCCACACGCGTTCGGTGGGCGGCAACGGCAGCCGGAAACCGCCCGGCGTGCGGATGCGTTCGTTGAACGCCTCGAAGCCGTCCACCGTGCGGTCGATCAGGTCGCGGATGCGGTCGTAGTCGGCGATCAGGTCGAGCCATGCGACCTTGCTGTTCGGCAGCGTCGCATGCGCGATTCCCGCGACGATCGCGGGCTCCGAGCGCAGCTGGTCGGACGCCGGCTTGAGCTTGCCGGCCGACGCGTGGACCATCGACATCGAATCCTCGACGGTGATCGACTGCCGGCCGGTGGCCTGCATGTCGAGCTCGGTGCGGCCGAGCACCGGCAGGATGAAGGTTTCCTTCGCGACCAGCAGGTGCGAGCGGTTCAGCTTCGTGCCGAGATGCACGCTCAGGTCGAGCTTCGACATCGCCGGGAACGACTGTTCCGGATCGGGCAGCGCGACCGCGAAGTTGCCGCCGAGGCACAGCAGCGCCTTCGCGGTGCCGTCGATCATCGCCTGCATCGCCTGCACCGCGTCGTGCCCGTGATGCGCGGGCGGCGTGAAGCCGCACACGTCCTCGATCTTCTTCAGGAACTCGGCCGACGGCTTCTCGGTGATGCCGACCGTGCGGTTGCCCTGCACGTTCGAATGGCCGCGCAGCGGGCACACGCCGGCGCCCGGCTTGCCGATGTTGCCGCGCATCAGCAGCAGGTCGGCGATCAGGCGCACGGTTGCGGTGCCCTTGTTGTGCTGCGTGACGCCCATCCCGTACGTGATGATCGTCGCGTTCGACTTCGCGTACGCGATCGCGACCTGTTCGAGCTGCGCCTGGCTGAGGCCGCTCGCGCGTTCGATGTCGTCCCACGACGTGGCTTCGAGGTCGGCCGAGAACGCGTCGAAGCCGTCGGTGTGCTGCGCGATGAAATCGCGGTCGAGCACGTTGCCTTGCTCGGCTTCGAGCTTCAGCAGCGCCTTCATGATGCCCTTCAGCGCGGCCGCGTCGCCGCCGGCGTCGACCTGGTAGTACGTCGACGCGATCCGCGTCGAGCCGAACGACGCCATCTCGATCATGTCCTGCGGGTCCGCGAAGCGTTCGAGCGCGCGCTCGCGCAGCGGGTTGAACACGATGATCGGCACGTTGCGCCGCGAGCATTCGTGCAGCGTGCCCATCATCCGCGGGTGGTTCGTGCCGGGGTTGTGGCCGATCGAGATGATCAGTTCGCAGTGGTCGAAATCCTCCAGCGACACGGTGCCCTTGCCGATGCCGATCGACTGCGGCAGGCCGACGCTGGTCGGCTCGTGGCACATGTTCGAGCAGTCGGGGAAGTTGTTGGTGCCGAGCTCGCGCGCGAACAGCTGGTACAGGTACGCGGCTTCGTTCGATGCGCGGCCCGACGTGTAGAACTCGACCTGCTCCGGCGGCAGCGCGCGCAGCACTTCGCCGATGCGGGCGAACGCATCGTCCCATGCGATCTCGCGGAACGTGTCGGTCGCGCGATCGTAGACGAGCGGATGCGTGAGCCGGCCCATGTTCTCCAGTTCGTAGTCCGACATGCGCAGCAGCGACGACACGGTGTTCGCCGCGAAGAACTCGGGCGTCACGCGCTTGGTCGTCGCTTCCCACGTGACGGCCTTCGCGCCGTTCTCGCAGAACTGGAACGTCGACTTGTGTTCCTTGTCGGGCCACGCACAGCCGGGGCAGTCGAAGCCGTCGGGCTGGTTGGTCCGCATCAGCACGATCGGCGCCTCGATGGTCTCCATCTGGGTGCGCACCGCGTCGGCTGTCGCGCGAAGCGCGCCCCAACCGCCGGCCGGCCCGTCGTACTTCCTGATGCCTGGCACTTCGCGTCGATTTGTCATGGTGAATCTCCAATAGCCGGGCCCGGTGCGGGTGGCTCGGTTGCGCCGTGTCGCGGCGTGGGGCGGCTCCGTCCGGCGGACGGAGCCGGTCATGCGTGCCCCGGGTTGCAGGGCATGCGTTGTTTTAGTGGGCGTCCTTCTTCGCGCCGGACGACTTCTTGCCCGACGGCTTCGCCGCGGGCGGCGGGGCGTCGGCGGGCGTGTCGTGCGGCTTCGCGTCTGCTGCCGCCTTGGCGGCCCGGCCGTTGGGCTTGGCCTTGCCGTCGGCTTCCTTCGTCTCTTTCGCTTCCTTCGCTTCCTTCGCTTCAGGCGCGGCGAGCTTGTTGAACTTCACTTCGTCGCTGTCCTTGTCGTAGTCGACCTCGCACTTGTCGCCCGACTTCAGCCGGTCGGCGAGGATCTCCTTGGCGAGCCGCGTCTCGATGGTCTGGCGGATCTGGCGCTTCAGCTCGCGCGCGCCGAATTCCGGCTGGTAACCGGCTTCGGTCAGGTGCTCGACGAGCGAATCGCCCATCACGAGCGTGATGTCCTGCGCGGCGGCCGTGCGGATCACGCGGTCGAGCTGGATCTGCACGATCGAGCGGATGTTCTCCTTCGACAGCGCGTGGAAGACGATCACCTCGTCGATGCGGTTCAGGAACTCGGGGCGGAAATGGCCCTTCAGCACCTGCATCAGTTCGTCGCGGATCGCCTTGTCGGTCTTGCGCGCGGCTTCCGGCTGCGTGAGGTTGTCCATGATGATCGCGGCGCCGAGGTTGCTCGTCGCGATGATGATCGTGTTGCTGAAGTCGACCACGCGGCCCTTGCCGTCGGTGAGGCGCCCGTCGTCGAACACCTGCAGCAGCACGTTGTAGACGTCCGGATGCGCCTTCTCGATCTCGTCGAGCAGGATCACGCTGTACGGGCGCCGCCGCACGCGCTCGGTGAGCTGGCCGCCTTCGTCGTAGCCGACGTAGCCGGGCGGCGCGCCGATCAGCCGCGCGACCGCGTGCCGCTCCATGTACTCGGACATGTCGATGCGGATGATCGCCTGTTCGTCGCCGAACACGGTCTCGGCCAGCGCCTTCGCGAGCTCGGTCTTGCCGACGCCCGTCGGCCCGAGGAACAGGAACGTCGCGATCGGCCGGTGCGTCTGGCCGAGCCCCGCGCGCGACAGCCGCACCGCATCGCTGACGGCCACCACCGCGTCGCTCTGGCCGACCACGCGCTCGCGCAGTTGCTCTTCCATTTTCAGCAGCTTCTGGCGCTCTTCCTGCGTGAGTTCGGACACGGGGATGCCGGTCAGGCGCGACACGACCTCGGCCACGGATTCGACCGTCACCTCGAGCGTCTCGGAGCCCGTCTTGCGCTGCCACGCCTCCATCATCTCGTCGACGGACTTCTGCTTCGCGTTGATCTGCTCCTCGAACTGCTTCGCTTCGTCGAAGCGCTTGCGCGAGGTCGCGTAGTCCTGCTCGCGCTTCAGTTGCGCGATCTGCGCTTCGCCTTCCTGAATGTCGACCGGGCGCGACGTCGCGCCGATCCGCACGCGTGCGGCGGCCTGGTCGATCAGGTCGATCGCCTTGTCGGGGAGGAAGCGCGACGTGATGTAGCGGTCGGCGAATTCTGCGGCCGCGACGAATGCGTCGTCGGCGAACGTCACCTGGTGATGCGCCTCGAGGCTGTCGCGCAGCCCGCGCAGGATCACGATCGTCTGCTCGACGCTCGGCTCCGGCACGAACACCGGCTGGAAGCGCCGCTCGAGCGCGGCGTCCTTCTCGATGTACTTCTGGTATTCGTTGAGCGTCGTCGCGCCGATCAGGCTCAGCTCGCCGCGCGCGAGCGCGGGTTTCAGCACGTTCGCGATGTCGAGGCCGCCTTCGCCGCCGCCCTGGCCGGCGCCGACGATCGTATGCAGCTCGTCGATGAACAGGATCAGTTCGTCCTGCTTCGCCGTGACTTCGTCGATCAGCTGCTTCGCGCGCTCCTCGAACTCGCCGCGATACTTGGCGCCTGCCACCATCGAGTTGATGTTGACTTCGACGAGCCGCTTGTCGCGCAGCACCTCGGGCACGTCGCCGTTGACGATCCGCTGCGCGAGCCCTTCGACGATCGCCGTCTTGCCGACACCCGGCTCGCCGATCAGCACCGGATTGTTCTTCTTGCGGCGCGCGAGCACCTCGATCGTGCTCTCGATTTCCTGCGCGCGGCCGAGCACCGGGTCGAGCTTGCCCTGGCGTGCGATCGCGGTGAGGTCGCGGCCGAACTTGTCGAGGTTCGGCGTGCCGGTCGGCGCATCGACGCGGCCGTCCTCGGCACCCTTGCCGACCACCTTCACGACTTTCTGGCGCAACGCCTCGGGCGTCACGCCGTATTTCTTCAGCAGCGTGCCGGCGACGCTGTCCGGCACCGACGCGAGCCCGATCAGCAGGTGCTCGGGGCCGATGTACGAGTGGCCGAGATCGCGCGACGCCTGGAACGCGTACTGCACGGCCTTCTTCACGCGCGGCGAGATCGACAGCTTGTCGAGCGGCGCATCGGGGTCGGCCGTGCCGGTGTGCGCGTGCTCGTCGATGTACGACCGGATGTCCTGCGGCGACAGCTTCAGTTCCTTCAGCAGCGCGGCGCACACGTCGGTGTCCGCGAGCGCGTAAAGCAGGTGTTCGGAATCGAGCTCGCTGCGGCGCAGCTCGTGCGCCTTCTCGGCCGCGCGCTGCAGCAGTTCCAGCGTCTGCTCGCTGAACGCGTCGGTCGGGTCGACCGATTCGCGCGGGACTTCGGCGGCAAGCGGCGATTCGTCACCGAGCCCGCCGAACAGCGACGACGAGCCGCCGCCCAGCAGCGAATCGAACGGGTTCAGCATGCTTTGATGCCGCATCAGCTGACGGAAGTGGTAGTCGCAGATCGAGATGGTCTTGCGCTCGCCGTCCTGCATCACGGTTGCGCGCGCGACGGCCGGCCGGGCGTGGCAGATATCGCAAAGTGCGGGCATGGTGGTCTGGCTCCTGTCGGTGAAAGTGGGTCGAAGGGTGAAGTCCCGATGCGGTGCGGCGCTTGCGCGGCCCGACCGCGAACGCACGACATGAAGCAGGGCGGCACGGCGGCGCGCGGGCCGTGCCCGGGCTGTCGCGCAGTGCGCGCCGGCGTCGTGCACGGTCGCGGTCAGGACGGCAGGCGTGCGTGCCGGGAGGAGCCCACGGCATCGCTTCGACTGCGTTCAAAATAGCGAATCGGCGGAGGCCATCCAAGACACAGTTCCACGCCGGCCCGGCCGCGAATTGCACCCTCGGATGCGAGCGCGCACGGACGAAGAGGAGCACAGACGCGCGGATGCACGGCGGCGCGGGCGTGCGCGGCACGCGTGACGCGCGGTGACGGGAAAGCGGGGCGGGCGCCACGCGAGCGGGGCGCGGTGCGACATGGGCGCGCAGGGCGCCGGTTGCAGGTGGATGGCGGGTGCCGCGGGTGGCCGGGCGCGACGGAAGCGCCGCACGGAGCGCATGCGGCGAGCGGCCGGATGCAACCATGCGCGCACCGCGGACGATGCGTGCGTGGCGGCCGAAGGAGCAGGCGGGTTGCACGGTCCGGCGCGGACGGGGCGCAACCGCGGCGTGCCGCGGTCAGTCCGGGAGGGTCATCGCGAGCCGTTGCCGGGCGATCTGCTTCACGTCGGTTGACAGTGCCGTATCCGGCAGCCCATTGGCCCAGACGGAGAACGAATCCTCGATCAGGTTGCGCGTGTCGGGCGGCAACTCGGCCAGGACCAGCGACAGGACGGTGAACAGCACGGCGGTATCGCCGGCCTGGCGGCTCGCGTTCGCGTCGACCGCCTTCTTCAACTGGTCGACCGACGCCCGCAGCGCCTGTAATGCCTCATTCGACTCGCTCATCACACACTCCATGCAAAGTGGGCTCGATCGGCGACGAACATGCGGCCGGCGGTGCGGCCGGCCGCGCGCGACGCCCGGCGGGCATCGCGCGGACAGCCTAGGTCAGGCCGTTGGGTTGCCCTGCGGTGCGACGGCCACCGATGCTTCGCTCGTCAGCATCAGGAACGTGAACGTTTCGCGCAGGTACAAGCGGACGACCTTGTCGGTATGGCTCGTGTAGCCGATCGATACGTCTTCCCCGAGATGCAGCTCGTAATCGCCGCCGCGCGTGGACAGCACGCAGCCGCCGCTGATCGCCGGCGCCCAGATGATCTCGCCGCTGACGATCCGTTTGATATGGCCGAGGACCGGATAACCCTGGTCGCGCGCCTCGCTGAGCGCCGTGTACGCATCCGAGCCGAGCACCACCGAATACGGGCCGTCGACGCCGGCCAGGCGGAGCGCCTCGAGCGCATCGCTGATCGCGTCGGGATACGCGCTGACGTCCGCCGGCAGCGTGAGCTTGCGATTCGACGTGCCTTCGCGGATGCCGACGATGCCGGCGGCCCGGTAGCCGTCGAAGATCGCGTTGTCTTCGGCGAACGCGAGCCGCTGCGCGGCGTCCTTCGCCGGTTGCCAGTCGGCATCGCGCGCGCCGCGCTCGACACTGTCGATCGCATCGCGGCTCAACTCGAACGGCACCGTCAGCTCGACGATCGTGCGGACTTCGCGCAGCCGCGCGTTCACGTGCTCGCGCGGCGCGTCGACGGCGACCAGGTGCCCGGTGCCGACGGCCGACAACTCGGGGCCTTCGGGGCCGTCGACATCGACGACGCGGCGGCCGGCCACCGATCGTTTGAACGTGCGTGCCACTTCCTCCTCGATTTGTTCCCAGGCGGAAGACGAGATCGGGGCGAGTTCGCGGTGCAGGTTATTCATGGATTTGGATTGCCTCACGTCAGCGGAAACACTTGATGGCGGGCCGATCGGCTGACGGGCTGTGCGTGATGCCAGCCTGCCGATCGCGGACGAAAATGAATATTAGCAGGCTCGATCGACACCGCTGCAGCACAAATCGAAACGACACCGTGCGGTCGCGCAACTGTGATGCAATTCGCGCGGTGCGGAGGCGGGCGAACACGGAATGCCGCGATTGGATTGCCGCGATACCCGGGGCGTGCCGGCGGCACCGTCGCCCGGGCCGCGTTCGACGCTGTGCGGAATCAATTCCGGTCGACGTCCTGTCGCGAGTCGTGCATTCTTACGAACATTCATCCAGCCGGGTGTCTGCCAGCAGGGGTTGGGCGGTCGTCGGAGCCGGGCCCGGATGAATCATAGACGCAGCCTATTGATGCTTCACAACAAGTGGAGGTCGTTCATGGCATTACAACTCGTCTCGCCCGAAGACAAATACATGCTGAAGACGGGCGTCATCAATCACGAGGATGTGATCGGGCATTTGCGGCAGGTATTGAACGCGTTCGCCGCGAAGCCGGAGTACAGCAAGTTCTATATCGGCATCACCAGCGACCTGTACACCCGGCTGGCGAAACATCGCGCCACCAAGCCTGACTTCAAGCTGATGGCACCGATCTATCTCGAAGCGCACAACCTGGTCGGGAACGCGTTCGACCGTCTGGAGCGCAAGGCCATCGAGACGTTCCGTACCGGCATCACGCACCCGCAATCCGGCGAACGGCTGCTGGCATGCAGCAACGGCCCGGGTGGGGCGTTGCCGAAGAACTGGCTCTATATTCTGGTGGGTTGAGTCGCGTGGGCGGCGTGCCGGGAATGCACGCCTGCGCGCGTAACCGTCCATAAGCGGTGGCGCCGTGGAGGGGGCTGTTGCGCGGCGCTGCACGCGCACTGCCTGCCGACTGAACAGAGGCGGTTCCGGACACGCCCGGCGCGCGGTCGCGCGCCGGACGGCCATCGGTACCCTGCGCGTTACGACGGGACGCCTTTCAGCGAGCCGATTTTCAGCGAACCGTCGCGATGCGGCGCGGACGGCGACGCTTCCGGCTGCGCGGCGTCGGCGGCCGGCGCCGCGCGATCGGCGAGCGCTTCGAGCAGGTCGGCGGACGGCACGAAGAACAGCGAGCCGGTGACCGCGCGGCTGTAGTCGAGCAGGCGGTCGTAGTTGCCGGGCGGGCGGCCGACGAACATGTTCTCGAGCATCTGCTCGATCGGCGCCGGCGAGCGCGCGTAGCCGATGAAGTAGGTGCCGAATTCGCCCGCGCCCGGGCGCCCGAACGGCATGTTGTCGCGCAGGATCTTCACTTCCTGGCCGTTCTCGTCGAGCGTGGTCAGCGAGCTGTGCGAGCACGACGGCTTCACGTCCGGCGCGAGTTCGATGTCCGACAACTTGGTGCGGCCGATGATGCGTTCCTGCGTCTCGACCGCGAGCGCATTCCAGCCGGCCATGTCGTGCAGGTACTTCTGCACGATCACGTAGCTGCCGCCCGCGAATTCCGCGTCTTCGTCGCCGATCACCGTGAAGTCGACCGCCTCGCGGCCTTCCGGGTTCTCGGTGCCGTCGACGAAGCCGATCATCGCGCGCTGGTCGAAATTGCGGAAGCCGTGCACCTCGTCGACCACCGTGACGGCATCGCCGAGCGCGCCGAGCAACTGCGTCGCGAGTTCGAAGCACAGGTCCATCGCTTCCGCGCGGATGTGCAGCAGGATGTCGCCCGGCGTCGCGACCGCGACGCGCTGCCCCGCGCCGAACTCGCGGAACGGATGCAGCGCGGCGGGGCGCGGGGCGCCGAACAGCGCGTCCCATGCGTCGGCGCCGAAGCCGCATACGCAGGTGAGGTTGCCGCCCGGCACGCGCTTGCCGACCGAGCGCACGAGCGCGGCGATGTCGCCGCACCACGAACGGATCGTGTCGGCGTGCTCGGCGCCGGGATTGATCGTCGCCACGAGGAAGATCGCGCTGCGCGTGATCGGGCTGTGAACGGCCTGGGAGAGCGGGGGAGGTGTCTGCATCGCGGGCTGCCGGTCAGTCATGTCGGGACGGGCGGGCCGTGGCGCGCGAAGGCGAACGGTTGAACTGTGTCATGCGACTGTTCTCTTTGTGTCATGCGGATGAAGGACGTCGCGCGTGCCTCGCGCAACGGGCCGCGGCGGTGGCGGCCGGCCGCGCGGCGCGTGACCGGCCCGCACCGCGTAACGTCGTCGAGCAAGCAATCTAGCAGCTTCGGCGGGGCTTTGGAACCCGTATCGCCGAACTGTCATGCGAATGCGTCAAACAGGGCCGGGTTTCGGGCGGCGCACGCGCAGCTGTACTCCTGGCGTGCGCGGCGCTGTGCTCTTGAGCGCGCATGCCGCGTGCAGTAGATTAGGTTCCGCTGCGCCCGCCGACGAGGAGCGTCATCATGAACCTGCTGGAAGCGATGCGTGTGTATGTCGCGGTGGTCGAGCGTGGCGGCCTGTCCGGTGCGGCGTCCGAACTGCGGCTCGACGAAGCGCAGGTGAGCGAACGGATCGACTGCCTCGAACGGTATCTCGGCTGCCGCCTGCTGCTGTGCCGCGAGCACGACGACGTGGCCTGCTCCGATGCGGGCGTCGCGTTCCACGTATGCTGCCGCCGGACGTTGTCCGCGGTCGAGCAGGCGATCGGCGCGGCCGGCCCGCACGCGCCGGCGGTGCCGGATGCGCTCGACGCGGCCGACGCGCACGACGCACCCGACGCACCTGACGCACCTGACGCACCCGATAGCGGGACCGTGCATGCTGCCGCGCGCGACGCGGCGTTCCCGCCACCCGGCGCCGTTCAAGTTTCCTCAACGCGACTGTCACCTTGAATACGACCACCGTTCCCCGCTCGCCGGCCGAGCGCATTCGCCGCCGCTTCGGCCATTTCCTTCACGCGGCCGAGCTGGCCGGGCTGATCGTGATCGGGCTCGCGACCGCGTTCGCGATGGCGCAGGAAGCGTGGAAGGTCGTGCTGGCGGGCGAAGTGTCGCTGACCGACCTGCTGCTGATGTTCCTGTACCTGGAAGTGCTCGCGATGGACGTGCGTTACCTGCGGCTCGGCCGGCTGCCCGTGCGGTTTCCGCTGTTCATTGCGATGACGTCGCTCGCGCGCGACCTGATCCTGCGCGGTGCGACCGACAGCCCCGAGCGGATGCTGATGACGACGTTCGGAATCGTGTTGCTCGCGGTGGGCGTGCTGATCCTGAGTTTCGGCCAGCATCGCTTTCCGGCGGACGTCGACGATGTCGAGGACGATGTGCATGCGCGCAGGTGAGGAGCGGGCGGCGTGCCGCATGCGGCGCGGCGGCTGTAAGCGGCCAAGGCGGCCAAGGCGGCCAAGGCGGCCAAAGCGGCCAAAGCGGCCAAAGCGGCCAAAGCGGCCAAAGCGGCCAAAGCGGCCAAAGCGGCCAAAGCGGCCAAAGCGGCCAAAGCGGCCAATGCGGCCAATGCGGCCAATGCGGCCAATGCGGCCAAACTGATCAAACTGACCAACCAACCGGGCGAGGTATCGAATGACCAGGCAACTGATCGTCGCCGTGTTCGGCAGCGTCGACACGGCCCGTCGGGCCGCGAGCGATTTCGGGGCGCTGTCGGACAAGCATGAGGGATTCCACATCGAGAACGGCGTCGTCGTCGAGAAGGACGCGACCGGCAAGCTCGCGGTGCTCGATGCCGAATCGCGGCCGTTCAAGGGCGGCGTGATCGGCGCGATCGCAGGCGGGCTGCTCGGTCTGCTCGCCGGGCCGCTCGGCGTGGTCACCGGCATGGCGGCCGGCGCGGGGGCCGGCATTCTCGCGGAAGCGGCCGGCAACGCGCTGCTCGACGGCACGTTCGTCGAGACGATTGCGGCGCGGCTCGTGCCCGGCAGCGTCGCGGTCATCCTCGAAGCGAAGGAGGACACGCCGTTCTCGGTCGACAACGTCGTGTCGGGATTCGGCGGCAAGGTGTTCCGCCAGGCGCTCGATTGAGACGCTTCCTTTCGGTCAGCTTCGGGAGAACCGCATGCGCATCGATCAATCGTACCGTCGCTTCGACATCGCGGCGACGTTGACGCCGCTGCCCGGCAGCGGCAAGCGCGCGATCGCGGCCGTCGACGTGACGACCGACGATCCGGCCCGCGTCGCCGATCTCGGCACCGGGCAATTCCTGCAGATCCGCAAGTGGGTCGAGTCGAACGACGTCGCGTGGCTGACGGTGGTGTTCGACGAGTGCAAGGTCGCGATCGACCACTACGCGGACAACGTCGACGACGCTTGATCGCACGCGAGGCCCGCGCATGACCGGGCTTCGCGTGATGGCCGCCCGCCGGCCGTCGGCAATACGCGTGCCCATGCGCCTGCATGTGCGCCCGGTGAATGGCCCCGCGCCGGGCCGTTCCGCCGCGTTCGAATCTGTTCACCACGCCAACCGGATTTGGCGTTTCCTCGCCAAACTGTCACTTACATTCGTCGAAATGACGCAGTAGGATGCCGAACCTTGTCTAGATGAGATTCGCGTTGCTATCCGCCTTCAATTTCGATAACGGACGAGGTTCGAACCGGGCCCCCCGCGCCCGGGCACGGCTATCCGGCTTCGTGCACCGGCGCGGCCATGCCGCCCGTGCAGCGCAGGCCGGTTCACCGCTGGCGGGGCGAGGCGGATGAAGCTCTACGAGAAATTTGCAAACGACGTAGAGAGACTCATCCGGCAAGGCGTATATCGACACGGCGATCGTGTGCCGTCGGTGCGGCAGGCGAGCCAGCAGCACCGGATCAGCATCACGACCGTGCTGCACGCGTATCTGCTGCTGGAAAGCCGCGGGCTGCTCGAAAGCCGCCCGCAGTCCGGCTATTTCGTGAACCTGCGGCGCGACGACGGCCACGCGCCGGTGCGCGAGCTGCGGCCGTCGAAGCCGATCGCGATCTCGTCGTCGGTCGACGTGAGCCGGCTCGTGCTGTCGACGCTGCGCTCGATCGGCACCGACGACGCCGTGCCGCTCGGTTCGCCGTACCCGGACCCGAGCCTGTTCCCGTTCGAGAAGCTGAACCGCTACGCGTACGCGGCCGGCCGCGACAAGTCGCTGTGGGGCGTGACGGACGGATTGCCGCCCGGGCATCCGCGGCTGATCCGGCAGATCGCACGGCGCTACCTGGAAAACGGGATGTCGGTGGACCCGAACGAGATCATCGTGACGGTCGGCGCGACGGAGGCGATCAACCTGTGCCTGCAGGCGGTGGCGAAGCCGGGCGACACGATCGCGGTGGAATCGCCGACGTTCTACGCGATGCTGCACGCGATCGAGCGGATGGGGATGAAGGCGATCGAGGTGGCCACGCATCCGGAATACGGGATCGACATCGCGGCGCTGGCCGCGATCGCGAAGTCGCAGCCGATCGCCGCATGCATGGTGATGCCGAACTTCCAGAACCCGCTCGGCTTCCAGATGCCCGACGAGCGCAAGCGCGAACTGGTCGAGTTCGCGACGAAGGCCGACCTGCCGGTCATCGAGAATGGTGTGTACAACGAACTGTACTTCGGCAACATGCATCCGAGCACGCTGAAGTCGTTCGACCGCCACGACATCGTGCTGCATTGTGCGTCGTTCTCGAAGAGCCTGACGGCCGCATACCGGATCGGCTGGGCATTGCCGGGCCGTTATCGCGAGCAGGTCGAGAAGCTGAAATTCCTGAACACGCTCGCGACGCCGTCGTTGCCGCAGCTCGCGATCGCGGAGTTTCTCGAACGCGACGGCTACGAGCATCACCTGCGGCGGATTCGCAAGGCATATGCGCAGCAGGCGAACCTGATGCGGGCGATGGTGTCGCGGTTCTTCCCGGAAGGCACGCGCATCTCGAGCCCGGCGGGTGGATACGTGCTGTGGGTCGAGTTGCCCGCGCAGGTCGATGCGATGCGGCTGTACCAGCTCGCGCTGGAGCAGGGCATCACGATCGGGCCCGGCTACATGTTCTCGATCGCGGACAGCTACCGGAATTTCATCCGCCTCAACTACAGCAGCCCGTGGTCGCCGGAGATCGAGCAGGCGGTCGTGACCGTCGGCAAGCTCGCCGCCTGCTGCGTCGACTGACCGTACCGCCGCGCGCCGGGCGCGGCGCATGGCGTCACGTCAGCCGGTACGACTGCGCGCCCGTTCCCGCGAGCGTGCCGCCGTCGACGATCAGGTATTCGTTGCGGATCGGCTTGCCGTCGAACCAGCACTGCAGGATCTCCAGCGTGCCGGCCGCATAGCGTGCCTGCGCGGACAGCGACGTGCCGGAGATGTGCGGGGTCATCCCGTTGAACGGCATCGCACGCCAAGGGTGATCGGCCGGCGCCGGCTGGGGAAACCACACGTCGCCGCCGTAGCCCGCGAGATGTCCGGACGTGACGGCATTCACGACCGCGTCGCGGTCGACCAGCTTCGCGCGCGCGGTGTTGATCAGGTATGCGCCGCGCTTCATGCGCGCGATCATCGCCGCGTCGAACAGGTGCTCGGTCGACGGGTAAAGCGGGATCTGCAGGTTGACGATGTCGACGGCGCTCGCGAGCGACGCGGCATCGGCGTGATACGTGAGCGCGAGTTCCTGCTCGACCGACGCGTCGAGCCGGTGGCGCTGCGTGTAGTGCAGCTGCAGGCCGAACGGCTTCAGCCGGCGCAGCACGGCGAGCCCGATGCGTCCCGCGCCGACCGTGCCGAAATGCATGCCCTCGACGTCGTAGCTGCGCGACACGCAATCGGCGATGTTCCAGCCGCCTTGCTGCGCGATCGCATGCGACGGCAAGTAGTTGCGCACCAGCGCGAGCGTCGTCATCACCACGTGCTCGGCCACGCTGATGCTGTTCGAGCCGGTGACTTCGGCGACGGTGACATGCGCGCGAGCGGCGGCGTCGAGATCGACGTGATCGGAGCCGATGCCGGCCGTCAGCGCGAGCTTCAGCTTCGGCGCGCGGGCGATCCGTTCGGCCGTCAGGTACGCGGGCCAGAACGGCTGCGAGATCACCACGTCCGCTTCGGGCAGCCGGCGCTCGAATTCGGAATCGGGGCCGTCCTTGTCGCTCGTGACGATCAGCGTGTGGCCGTGCACCTCCAGATAGCTGCGCAGTCCGAGCGCGCCGGACACCGAGCCGACGAGTTCGCCGGGCCTGAAGCCGGGCGGGCCGGCCGGCGTCGGCGCGGTTTGCCCGTCCGCGTAGCGCGTGATGACCGGAATCGCATCGCGCACGTAGCGCGGCGGGTAGCCGTCGACCGGATCGGGGTAGAGCACGCACAGGACGGTGGCCATCGGGTAGCACTCCTGGTGAAGGGGGATGCGGCACGCGGATTGCGCAGGACGCGCGACGTGCCCTCGCAGGCAACGGGTGTGTTGCGCCGCAACGTTGATGACGTTCTACGCCCGTCATGGCTCGCGTACAAGCTACAGTCGGTGTTTGCGTGCGCTGCGGAGGCGTCTGTACCTGTTCTTTTCAAATGGGATGTCGATAATGGGATCCTTACCTGACTCTCAGGGAGCCACGTCATGACTGGAAGCGACGCTTCGTCTTCACGCCCCGACCTCACGCAAGGCATCGCGCTCGACGATCTCGCCGACGGCGCGATGATCGAGGGCCATGTCGGCGATACCGCGGTGCTGCTCGTGCGCCGCGCCGACGAACTGTTTGCCGTGGGCGCGCAGTGCCCGCACTACGGCGCGCCATTGGCCGACGGCCTGCTGGAGGGCGACACGATCCACTGCCCATGGCATCACGCGGCGTTCTGCCTGCGCACGGGCGCACTGCTGCGCGCACCGGCGCTCGACGGGCTCCCGTGCTGGCGCGTCGAACGCCGCGACGGCCGTGCCGTCGTGCTCGATGCGCGGCCGGCCGCCGCGCCTCCC
>NZ_ASSI01000041.1:0-32732 GCF_000466765.1 Burkholderia sp. AU4i
TCGCCGGGTTCGTGATCAGCTCGTCGGCGATCTCCTTCGGGTCGCCGGTGAGCACCTGCAGCATCTGCGGCGGCAGGCCCGCTTCGTACAGGATGTCCGCGAACAGGTAGCACGACAGCGGCACCTTCTCGGAAGGCTTCACGACGATCCGGTTGTTGGTCGCGATCGACGGCACGATCTTGTGCGCGACCTGGTTCATCGGGTGGTTGAACGGCGTGATCGCCGAAATCACGCCGAGCAGCGGATCGCGCTGCGTGTACACGCGGCGCTTCTTGCCGTGCGGGGTCAGGTCGCACGAGAAGATCTGCCCGTCGTCCTTCAGCACTTCACCGGCGCCGAACGTCAGCACGTCGGCCACGCGGCCCGCCTCGTATGTCGAATCCTTGATGCACAACCCGGCCTCGGCCGTGATCAGCGCCGCGATCTCTGCCGTGCGCGCACGCACGATGTCGGCCGCGCGCCGCAGGATCGCCGCGCGATCGTGGCGCGTGAGCGCCGGCCGGTATGCTCGCGCGGCCGCGAACGCGCGCCGCACGTCGTCGAGTGTCGCCTTCGGCACCGTGCCGACCAGCGCGCCGTCGTACGGGTTGCGCACTTCGATTACCGCGTCGCGATGAATCCGTTCGCCGTCGATTCGCAGTGCTTCGCGACGAATCTCGCGGACGTCCGTCGATGCTGCAATGGCGTTCATGAGTGTGTCCCCTTGCGGATGCGTACGCATCACTGCAGATGGTTGAGCGCGATGTCGATGATGTCGAAGTTGCGCAGCCGCGCGCGGCCCGTGACGTCGCTGGCGACCGGTTTGCTGAAGATCAACGGCACGATCTGCTCGGAGATCCCGCCGTGCGAACGCAGCGGCACGTCGAGGCCCGACAGGTCGTGCTTGATGCGGCGCGTGCCGAGCACGACGTCCTGCTTCGAGATCACGATCAGGTCGCCCATGCGCGCGGGCGGCAGCTCGAAGCGCGCGCAGCCCTCGGCGCCCGTCAGCACGACCTCGATGCCGTCGACCGCGGCGAGCCGCGCGCGCAGCGCCTCGGCATCGGCCGACGCCGGCACGTAGACGGTCGCGAACGAGCCGAGCGCGCCGTGGTGCACGACGTACGGATCGGTGATCGGCAGGATCACGCGCGCCGCGTCGTGACCGAGCCACGCGTCGAACAGCTCCTGCAGGTAGATCACGTTCGGCTCGCCGGTTTCATCGTCATGCTTCGCGTTCATCCCGTGGTCGGCCGTGATCGCGACGATCGCGCCGAGTTCGTCGAGGCGCTGCAGGTACGTGTCCATCATCGCGTAGAACGCGTTTGCGCCTTCCGTGCCGGGCGCGCACTTGTGCTGCACGTAGTCGGTGGTCGACAGGTACATCAGGTCGATCGGGCGCGTCTCGAGCAGGCGCACGCCGGCCGCGAACACGAATTCCGACAGGTCCGCGCTGTACACGCTCGGCACGGGCTTGCCGACCAGCTCGAGCACGTTGTCGATGCCGTTTTCCTCGACGGTCGCCTCGTCGGCCTTTTCCGACGAGAAGCAGATGCCCTTCAGCCCCTTGCCGAGGAGGCGGCGCAGCTTGTCCTTCGCGGTGACGACCGCGACGCGCGCCCCCTGCTCGGCGAAGGTCGCGAGCACGGTGGGGGCGACCAGGTACTTCGGATCGTTCATCAGCACCTCGGCGCCGGTGTCGCGATCGTAGAAATAGTTGCCGCTTATCCCATGCACCGCCGGCGGCACGCCCGTCACGATCGACAGGTTGTTCGGGTTCGTGAAGCTCGGCACCACGCACTCGCCCTTGAGCGCCGTGCCCGGTTTCAGCAGCGTGCGCAGGAACGGCGCGACGCCAGCCTCGGCGGCTTCCTCCAGGTATTCGTATGCGCAGCCGTCGACGCACACGACCACCACCGGCCGGCGCATCCAGTTGTAGCGGCGGCCGTTCACTTCCACGGATACAGGCGTTTCAGTCATGACGTTCATTCCTTTCAGTTCGAAGGGTAGAGCCGTCGGCGCCCGCGCCGCGCCGAAGGGAGGTGTTTTCCATGCTTGACATTAAAATTGATGATTTGTAGATTGTCAACAACATGCAGAGAACAGAAAGCAAAACAACGCAGCAGCAAGAGGGCTGGTCTCCACTCATCCGCCGTGTGCCGCGGCGCCACAGTCAAGGGGTCTGAAGATGAACGAAGTGCCGGTAAACAAGCGTTTGAATGCATGGGCGGCGGGCGCGGCCCGTCTCGCGCTGGCCGCGGCGGTCGCGCTCGGCGCCGCGCAGGCGGCGCACGCAAAGACGTCGCTGCTCGTCTACACCGCGCTGGAAGACGAGGCGATGAAGCCGTACAAGGACGCGTTCGAGAAAGCGAACCCCGACATCGAGATCCGCTGGGTGCGCGACTCGACCGGCTCGGTCACCGCGAAGCTGCTCGCGGAGAAGAACAATCCGCGCGCGGACGTCGTGCTCGGCCTCGCCGCGTCGAGCCTCACGCTGCTCGACCTGCAGGGCATGCTGATGCCGTACACGCCGAAGGGCTTCGACCAGCTCACGCGCAAGTACAGCGACGCGAACACGCCGCCGCACTGGGTCGGCATGGACGTGTGGGGCGCGACGATCTGCTACAACCGCGTCGCCGCGCAGGCGAAGAACATCCCGAAGCCGACGTCGTGGGAAGACCTGACGAAGCCCGTCTACAAAGGCGCGATCGTGATGCCGAGCCCGGTTTCCTCCGGCACCGGCTACCTCGACGTGACCGCGTGGCTGCAGACCTTCGGCGACGACAAAGGCTGGAAATTCATGGACGCGCTCGACAGGAACGTCGCGCAATACGTGCACTCGGGCTCGAAGCCGTGCACGCTCGCCGGCACCGGCGAATTCCCGATCGGCATCTCGTTCGAGTTCCGCGGCCACGAACTGCAGTCGCAGGGCGCACCGATCGATCTCGTGTTCCCGAAGGAAGGGCTCGGTTGGGACATGGAAGGCACGGCGATCATGAAGACGACGAAGCAGCCCGACGCCGCGAAGAAGCTGGCCGACTTCATGGCGAGCAAGGACGCGAACCAGATCACCGCGCGCTGGTGGGCGATCGTCGCGTACCCGGGTGTCGCGCGCAAGCTCGCCGGCATCCCCGACAACTACTCGGACCTGCTCGTGAAGAACGACTTCGTGTGGTCGGCGAAGAACCGCCAGTCGATCCTCGATACGTGGCAGAAGCGCTACGGGGCGAAAACGCAGCAGTAACGCCGCGACCGGCAGCGGGGCCGCGCCGCGCGCCGCCCCGCGTCACCCTTTCCATCGTCGAATCCGGCCCCCGGGCCGCCCCAGCATGGAGGCGCGCATGGCACCTTATCTGAGCGTAGAACGCATCGAGAAGCGGTACAACGACACGCAGGTCCTCACCGACATCAACCTGAGCGTGATGAAGGGCGAGATGATCTGCTTCCTCGGGCCGTCCGGCTGCGGGAAGACCACGCTGCTGCGGATCATCGCGGGGCTCGAAACGCAGAACGCCGGCCACATCATGCAGGACGGCCGCGACATCTCGCGGCTGCCGCCGCAACTGCGCGACTACGGCATCGTGTTCCAGTCGTATGCGCTGTTCCCGAACCTCACCGTGTACGACAACGTCGCGTACGGGCTCGTGAACCGGAAGATGAAGCGCGACGCGATCCACGAGCGCGTGCACACGCTGCTCGCGCTGGTCGGCCTGCCCGACAGCCATCGCAAGCATCCGGGCCAGTTGTCGGGCGGCCAGCAGCAGCGCATCGCGCTGGCGCGCGCGCTCGCGACTTCCCCCGGCCTGCTGCTGCTCGACGAGCCGCTGTCGGCGCTCGACGCGCGCGTGCGCGTGCGGCTGCGCCAGGAAATCCGTGCGCTGCAGCAGCGGCTCGGCGTGACGACGATCATGGTCACGCACGACCAGGAAGAAGCGTTGTCGATGGCCGACCGCATCGTCGTGATGAACCACGGCGTGATCGAGCAGATCGGCACGCCGCTCGAAATCTACCGGCAGCCGGCGTCGCCGTTCGTCGCGGATTTCATCGGCCGCGTCAACACGATTCCAGCCGAAGTCGCGCAGGACGGCACGCTGCGGGCGGGCGCGGTCGGCCTCGACTGCCGCCACGGCACGGCACGCCCAGCGCAAGGCGCGGCGGTGTCGGTCTACGTGCGGCCGGAAGACCTGCGCATCCGCGTGCCCGGCGAAACGGCCGACAACGTGCTGGCCGGCCGCGTCGAGAAGCTCGAATTCCTCGGCGCGTTCTGCCGCGTGAGCTTCCGGATCGACGGGCTCGACGGCCAGGAGATCGTCGCCGACCTGTCGTATCACGACGTGGACCGCACCGGCGTGACGGCCGGCGCACGCATCGACCTCGCGCTCGATCGCGAGCATGTCCGCGTGTTCCCGTGCGCGAAGGAGCGACTGCAATGAGCACCGTCCTGACCGAGCGCCGCCGTGGCGCCTCCGCCCCCGCCGACGTGCGGCAGCTCACGCACTGGCACGACCGCATCGCGCAGTTCGCGCTCGTCGCGATGGCCGCGCTGATGTCGCTGTTCCTGCTGCTGCCGCTCGCGCTCGTCGTGCAGAAATGCTTCGTCGATGCCGACGGGCGATTCGTCGGCGCGCACAACTTCGTCGATTACCTCGAGGACAGCGGCGTGCTGCGCTCGATGCTGCATTCGCTGACGGTCGGCGCGCTCGTCACGATGATCGTCGTGCCGATGGCGTTCACGTTCGCGTATGCGCTGACGCGCTCGTGCATGCCGCTGAAGAACGCGGCGCGCACGATCGCGCTGTTGCCGCTGCTCGCGCCGACGCTGTTGTCCGCGGTGTCGTTCATCTACTGGTTCGGCAACGCGGGGCTGCTGAAGCCGCTGCTGCACGGCCATTCGATCTACGGACTGCCAGGCATCGTGCTGAGCATGGTGTACGCGTCGTTCCCGCACGTGCTGATGATCCTCGTCACCGCGCTGTCGCTGGCCGACGGCCGGCTCTACGAGGCCGCCGACGCGATGGGCACGCGCCGCCTGCGCAAGTTCTTCACGATCACGCTGCCGGGCGCGAAGTACGGGCTGATCAGCGCGACGATGGTGGCGTTCACGATGTGCATCAACGACTTCGGCGTGCCGGTCGTGATCGGCGGCTCGTACAACGTGCTGTCGACCGACATCTACAAGCTGATCATCGGCCTGCAGGATTTCAACCGCAGCGCGGTCGTGAGCCTGATGCTGCTGTGCCCCGCCCTCGTCGCGTTCGGCGTCGACTTCTTCATCCGCCGCCGCCAGCAGTCGCAGCTCGGCGCGCGCTCGACGCCGTACCAGCCGAAACCGTCGCGCGGCTTCGACGCGGCGATGCTCGCGTACTGCACGCTCGTGTGCGCGTTCTTCATCGCGGTGGTCGGCATCTCGGTGTTCGCGTCGTTCGTGAAGTTCTGGCCGTACCAGATGACCCTCGGGCTGCAGCACTACGAGATGGGGCTGATCGGCGCCGGCATCTTCGACGCGTACAGGAACAGCCTGCGGATGGCCGCGACGGTGGCGATCGGCGGCACGATCGTCGTGTTCGGCGGGGCCTACCTGATCGAGAAGACGCGCGGCGCGCGCTGGCTGCGCGGCTTCATCGCGCTGTGCGCGATCCTGCCGATGGGCGTGCCGGGGCTCGTGCTCGGCATCAGCTACATCTTCCTGTTCAACGCGCCCGGCAATCCGCTGAACGGGCTGTACGGCTCGCTGTGGCTGCTCGCGATCGTCACGGTGGTGCACTACTACGCGTCGAGCCACCTGACGGCCGTCACCGCGCTCAGGCAGATCGACAGCGAGTTCGAGGCCGTGTCCGCGTCGCTGAAGGTGCCGTTCTACAAGACCTTCCTGCGCGTGACGGTGCCCGTGTGCCTGCCCGCGATCCTGCTGATCGCGCGCTACCTGTTCGTCAACGGATTGACGACCGTGTCGGCCGTCGCGTTCCTCTACTCGCCCGACACACAGCCCGCGTCGGTCGCGATCCTGAACCTCGACGACGCGGGCCAGATGGGCCCGGCCGCCGCGATGGCCACGCTCGTGCTCGCGACGTCGTCGTTCGCCTGCGTGCTGTTCGCGTGCATCTCGCATCGACTGCTGCGCCGTACGCAGGCCTGGCGCAACCCGCATCGCCACTGATTCTTTCGCCGCATTCACGTGACGTCCCGACTTCATCGAGGAGACACCATGACGCTCGCCGCCCAGCCCATCCTGCTCACCCCCGGCCCCCTGACCACCTCCGACCGCACGCGCGACGCGATGCTGCGCGACTGGGGATCGTGGGACAGCGACTTCAACACGATCACCGCGCGGCTGCGCGAACGCCTGCTGCAGATCGTGCACGGCGAAGGCACGCACGAATGCGTGCCGCTGCAAGGCAGCGGCACGTTCTCGGTCGAGGCGGCCATCGGCACGCTCGTGCCGCGCGACGGCCACGTGCTCGTGCCGAACAACGGCGCGTACTGTCAGCGCATCGCGAAGATCTGCCGCGTGCTCGGCCGCAAGCTCACGACGATCGACTACAGCGAGGATCGCCGCGTCGATCCGGCCGACGTCGAGCGCACGCTCGCCGCCGATCCGTCCATCACGCACGTCGCACTCGTGCACTGCGAGACGGGTGCCGGCGTGCTGAACCCGCTGCACGACATCGCGCAGGTCGTCGCGAAGCACGGCCGCGCGTTGATCGTCGATGCGATGAGCTCGTTCGGCGCGATCGACATCGACGCGCGCACGACGCCGTTCGATGCGGTGATCGCCGCGTCCGGCAAATGCCTCGAAGGCGTGCCGGGGCTCGGCTTCGTGATCGCGAAGCGCAGCACGCTCGAACGCTGCGAAGGCAACAGCCATTCGCTCGCGATGGACCTGTACGACCAGTGGGTCTACATGCAGCGCACGACGCAGTGGCGCTTCACGCCGCCAACCCACGTGGTCGCGGCGCTCGACGCGGCCGTCGCGCAATACGTCGACGAAGGCGGGCTCGCCGCGCGCGGCGGCCGCTACCAGCGCAACACGCGCGCGCTGATCGACGGGATGCTCGCGCTCGGCTTCCGGCCGTTCCTCGATCCCGCGATCCAGGCGCCGATCATCGTCACGTTCCACGCGCCGGACGATCCGAACTACGACTTCAAGCGGTTCTACCAGGAGGTCAAGAAACGCGGCTACATCCTGTATCCGGGCAAGCTCACCGAGGTGGAGACGTTCCGGGTCGGCTGCATCGGCCACTTCGGCGAAGCCGGCATCCCGGGCGCCGTCGCCGCGATCGCCGACACGCTGAAAGCGATGGGCGTGCGCCGCGTATCGGCCGAAGCGGCGGCCTGACGTGACGCAATACGACGTGACGTGATGTGACGTACCCCGCCGCGTGCACGTTCGCATGCGGCGGCCGCTTTTCCCGTGCCGTGCATGGCACGGCCCCTTTTCGGCGAACCCTCCCATGCGACCCTTCTGGATCGAACAAGCGCTGTTCAACGACGGCGATCTCGCCCCCGCGCTGCAAGGTGCGACGCAGGCCGACGTCTGCATCGTCGGCGGCGGCTTCACCGGGCTCTGGACCGCGATCCAGGCGAAGCAGCAGAACCCGGCGCTCGACATCGCGATCGTCGAAGCCGACCTGTGCGGCGCCGGCGCGAGCGGCCGCAACGGCGGCTGCCTGCTCACGTGGTCCGCGAAATTCCTGACGCTGCGGCGCCTGTTCGGCGAAGCCGAGGCGATCCGGCTCGTGAAGGCCTCCGAAGCAGCCGTGCAGCACATCGCCGATTTCTGCCGCGCGCACGACATCGATGCCGAGCTGCGGCTCGACGGCACGCTGTACACCGCGACGTCGCGCGCGCAGGTCGGCACGCTCGCGCCGGTACTCGATGCGCTCGCCGCGTGCGGCATCCACAGCTACGAGCCGCTGCCGCCCGCCGAAGTCGCGCGCCGCTCGGGTTCCGCACGCAACCTCGACGGCGTCTACTCGCCGATCGCCGCGACCGTGCATCCCGGCAAGCTCGTGCGCGGGCTGCGCCGCGTCGCGCTCGCGATGGGCATCCGGATCTACGAGCGCACGCCGATGCTCGACTTCACGCCCGGCCAGCCGGCCGTCGTGCGCACGCCGTCGGGCAGCGTGAGCGCGGGCAAGCTCGTGTTCGCGATCAACGCGTGGATGGCGAGCCGCTTCCCGCAGTTCGAGCGCACGATCGCGGTCGTGTCGAGCGACATGGTCATCACCGAGAAATGCCCGGAACTGCTCGAGAAGACCGGGCTCGTGGACGGCGTGTCGGTGCTCGATTCGCGGATCTTCGTCTACTACTACCGCACCACCGCCGACGGGCGGCTGATGCTCGGCAAGGGTGGCAACACGTTCTCGTGGCGCAGCCGCATCGCGCCCGTGTTCGACCGGCGCTCGCCGTACGAGGCGCAGCTCACGCACAGCCTGCGCGAGTTCTTTCCGTCGCTCGCGGGCGTGCCGGTCACGGCGAGCTGGAACGGGCCGTCGGATCGATCGGTCACCGGCTTCCCGTTCTTCGGCCGCCTGGACGATGCGCCGAACGTGTTCTACGGCTTCGGCTATTCGGGCAACGGCGTGGGGCCGACCTACATGGGCGGGCAGATTTTGTCGTCGCTGGTGCTCGGCCTCGACAACGCATGGACGCGCAGCCCGATCGTGCGCGGCCCGCTCGGCCATTTCCCGCCGGAGCCGATCCGCTATGTCGGCGCGCATGTCGTGCGCAATGCGATCCGCCGCAAGGAGCGCGCGGAGGACGAGAGCCGGCAGCCGGCGGCCGTCGATACGTGGCTCGCGAAGTTTGCGAGCGCGGCGGGGAAGGCGGACAAGGCGTGACGATGCGCTGATCCGGCGACGCAACGAAAAAGGGACGCGGCGAAGCGTCCCTTTGCTGTTGCGCGGCTGCCGCGCCGCCGTATTACGCGCGCGCGGTTTTCTCCCGCGCCGCCTTGCCCGTCGCGGGCAGCCCCTGCTCGTGCGTACGGCGCATCCGCGCAAGGCCATGCGAAACGTGCTCGCGCACCAGCGCGACCGCCTGCTCCTCGTCGCCCCGTGCGAGCGCCTGCACGATCTTGTCGTGCTCGGCGGCGGACACCGCGATCGCGTCTTCCTCGGCCTCGATCGCGGCCTGGCGCAGCAGCCCGAGCTGGCGCACCAGCCGGCGGTAGGTATCGGTGAGGTGCGTATTGCCGACGCCGACGACCATCGCGTCGTGGAACTGCACGTTCAGCTCCGTATAGCGCGTGACGTCGTGGGTCTTCGCGGCGTCCTTCATCGACTGGATGATGCCCTTCAGCACCTTCAGCGTGTCGGGCGAGATGCGCTTCGCGAGCGCGCGCGCGACCGACTCGTCGAGCATCGCGCGCACTTCGTAGATCTCCTCGGCCTCGCGCAGCGGCACGACGCGCACCGTCACGCCGCGGTTCTTCTCGTTACGCAGCAGGCCGGCCTGCTCGAGCGCCCGGAACGCTTCGCGCACGGGGCCGCGCGACACGTTCAGCCTGGTCGCGATCTCGACTTCGTTGAGCTTCTCGCCGGGTGCGTATTCGCCGGAGACGATCGCGCGCTCGAGCATGTCCTGGACGATCATCGCGAGCGACTGGCTTTGCAGGAGTTCGATGGCGCTGAGCGCGTTCGGGGCTGTCATGGTCGGGCAGGCAGCAAGGCTGCGGTAGGGAACGAGGGCGCCATATCGGCGAATGATCCTTGTATACCCTCGGCCCGCCACATTGTCAACAGTTTTCAGTTTCCAAAAGCCAATTCCACGTACCGGGATGCAATCGGGATGCAGCCGGCAGGCGGTGCTCGCGCAGCGGGCCGACCTCGCCCGCATCGCGCGACGCGTGACGGCCGTCAGGCCGTCGTGTGCTTCACCGGCCCCGGATCGCTGTGGCTCGGCCGGCCCGTCTCGACGTGACCCGCGAAGCGGCGCACGACCTTGTCGTCGCCGCCGCGCAGCGTCGTCGCGGTAATCGTCAGATCGTACCAGCCGTGGCTCGACGACAGCGCGAAGTGATCCTCGACGCGCTCGCCCGGCTCCAGCGTGTAGGTGCGCGCATGCGCATGGCTGTACGCGTTGTCGACCGTCACGCGGCAGGTCGCGCGCCCGCTGTTGCGCAGTTGCAGGTACACGTGACGGTTGCGCACGTCGTAGCCGATCCGCGCTTCGGGGTTCGCGTGCCGCCCGTCGGCCGCGAGCCGCGTGTTGCCCTGGAACTCGCACAGATAGCCGTTCGGGCCGTATGCCGCGAGATGGTAATCGCCGCGCGCGGCCGACGTGTTCCACGTGTCGACGAAGCGATCGTGCGCGGACACCGCATAACGACGCGGCGGCGTCGCCGGATTGCGGCGGTCGTACACGTAGAACGCCGCACCCGCGTCGCCGGTGTTCGCGAAGTCGAGCGACACGCTGTCGTCATGGCCGCTCACGCGACTGTGCACGAACAGCTCGTACGGCAGCGCCCGCGCCGGCCGCGTGCCGGGCTCCTGCGCCGGCATCGACTGCTGCGCGGGCACCTGGTACGCCTGGCCGGCCGTCGCGATGTGCTGCGGCACCGTGAAGCTCACCGTGCGCGTATCGGGGCGCGCGGAGAAGTCGAACGCCGACGTGAGGTCGCCGCAGATCGAGCGGCGCCATGCGCTGATGTTCGGTTCCTTCACGCCGAAGCGCGCTTCGAGGAAACGCAGCACCGACGTATGGTCGAACGTCTCCGAGCAGACCCAGCCGCCCTTCGTCCACGGCGAGATGATGATCAGCGGCACGCGCGGCCCGAGGCCGATCGGCTGGATGCCGCCCGGGTCCGCGCCCGGCACGAGCGGGCTCATTTCGCCCGGGTACTTGTTCAGGTCGAGCAGCTCGTCGCCGAGGTTCGACAGCAGGTTCGACGACACGATGCCCTGGCCGCCCACGCCGCTCGTGACCGGCGGCACCGGCGGCACGACGTGATCGAACAGCCCGTCGTTCTCGTCGTAGTTGAGGATGAACACCGTCTTCGCCCACACCTCCGGGTTCGACGTCAGCGCCTCGAGCACCATGTTGATGTAGAACGCGCCGTCGGTCGGCGACGCCTGCGGGTGCTCGCTGTACTTGTACGGCGCGACGATCCACGACACCTGCGGCAGCCGGTTGGCCTGCACGTCGGCCTTCAGCTCGGCGAGCGTGTGATCCGACGCGCCCTTGTCGACCAGCGGGCCGCTCGCGCCTTCCTTCACCTGGAACTTCTTGAAGAACATCAGCGAGTTGTCGGTGTAGTTGTCGGTCGGGTCGCCCGGGATGCCCGTGCCGCCCTGGTACACCTTCCAGCTGATCTTCGCGTTCTCGAGGCGCTCGGCGTAGGTCGTCCACGTGTAGCCGTTCACGTCGTCGCGCTCGCCGATGCCCGGGCCGTTCGGCGGGGTGCCGTAGATGTTGCGCGGGTCGACCGTGCCGGTCCACAGGTAGATGCGGTTCGGCGCGGTGTCGGCGTGCGCGGAGCAGAAGTACGAATCGCAGATCGTGAACGCGTCGGCCAGTGCGTAGTGGTACGTGAGGTCCTGGCGCTTCAGGTAGCCCATCGTCAGCACGTCCTGCTTCTGGTTCACCCACTGGTCCCACTGGCCGTTGTTCCAGGACAGGTGGCCGCTGCTCCAGCCGTGGTTGGTGCCCGGCTGGAATTCGGTCGTCTGCTTCGGATCGAGGTAGAACGGCAGCACGTACGGCGCCGACGGATCGAGGCCGCGCGAATGATAGTTCTTCGTGAACACCGATGCCGGCGGCTGCTGCCACACCGGTGCGCCGCTCGGCAGCAGGTGCGGGCGCGGGTCGTTGAAGCCGCGCACGCCGCGCAGCCCGCCGAAGTAATGGTCGAACGAACGGTTTTCCTGCATGAAGATCACGACGTGCTCGACGTCGCGGATCGTGCCCGTGCGGTAGGCGGCCGGCATCGCCAGCGCATTGCGGATCGCGGGCGGGAAGCCCGCGTAGGCGGCCATCGCACCGGCCGACTGCGCGGCGAGGCGCAGGAAATCGCGTCGATTGTTCGAAGACATGAAGGGAACCCTGTTGTCGGTAGGAGTGGGGCGCCGGTCGAGCGGGGCCGGCGGTCGGTGTGTTACGCGCTATTACCCCGCACCGGCATGTCCCGGCCGTGACCGGTTCCAGCAGGTTTCTTGCGCTCACCCCCAGCTTTTTTTCGAAGTGGCGCACGACGCGCCTTTCATGCGGCCGACACACGCATGCGCTACGCTGACGCGCGATGAAGAGGGGAGAAGCCGAGTCGTGTTCGATCAGCTGAAGGCGTTCCATGCGACCGTCCGGCAGGGCAGCATCACGCGCGCCGCGCGCCACCTGGGCGTGAGCCAGCCGACGATTGCCGCGCAGATCCGGCAGGTCGAGCAGATGTACGGCGTCGAGCTGTTCTACCGCAGCGGCCGCAAGCTCGAGGTCACCGAGACGGGTATCGAGCTGCTGCCGCTCGTCGAGAAGATGATCGCGCTCGAGGCGCAGGCCGACATCATGCTGCGCAACGTCGGCGGCCTGTTCGAAGGGCACCTGCGGATCGGCGCGACGGGGCCGTACTACATCATGGACGCGGTCGGCCGCTTCTCGAACGCGCATCCGTCGATCGCGCTCACGTGCCGGATCGGCAACTCCGAGGAAATCCTGCAGGCGCTGCAGGAATTCCGCATCGATCTCGCGGTATCGTCGCAGCGCAACGACGCCGAAGGCCTCGAACGCAAGGTGATCTCGACCGACCCGCTCGTGCTCGTCGTGCATCGCACGCATCCGCTCGCGCGTTTCGACGCGATCGATCCGGCGCAGCTCGCCGACGTGCGGCTGCTGATTCGCGAGGAAGGGTCGGTGACGCGCCGCTGCACGGAGACGATCCTCGCGGCGGCCGGTGTCGCGGCCGTATCGATGGCCGAGATCGGCAGCCGCGAAGCGATCCGCGAGGCGATCCTGCACGGCGTGGGCGGCAGCCTGTTTCCGCTCGGCGAGGCGGAGCGCCATCCCGACCTGCGCGTGATCGCGCTGCGCGGCGTCGACACGACGATCGACGAATACGTGTACTACCTGAAGGCGCGCCGCCAGAGCCCCGCGATCGACGCGTTTCTCGCGTGCATCCTGCCGGCCGACGGCAACACGGCTGCGGCGGCTGCGGCGGCCTCGGCAGCCGGGGCGGATGAAGCAGGACGAACGGCGCGGCGGGCGAACGCGCGCTGAAGTGCCGCGCGTTCGACGGTTCCGCACTTTGCCGGCGCTTTTCCCGCGCCTTCCCTCGTTTTTCCTCGTGCCTTCCTTCTGTCGTTGCGCTCACCTCATTTCGGCAGTGCCGGAATCATCCACGTCAGCACGTGCTGCTGCAGGAACACCAGCACGCCGAGCAGCAGCGTGAGAATCACGCTGTGCCAGAAGGTGCGCGCAAACACGACACCTTCCTGCCCTTTCAGGTCCGTCGTCGACACGCCCGTCGCGATGTTCTGCGGCGAGATCATCTTGCCCATCACGCCGCCCGACGAGTTGGTCGCGGCCATCAGCACCGGATCGAGGCCGAGCTGCCGCGCGGCCACGACCTGCAGGTTGCCGAACAGCGCGTTGCCCGACGTGTCGCTGCCGGACAGGAACACGGCGATCCAGCCGAGCGACGCGGACACCAGCGGGAACAGCGCCCCCGTCGACGCGACGCCGGTGCCGAGCGTATAGCTGATTCCCGAGTAGTTCAGCAGGTACGCGAGCCCGACGATCATCATCACCGTGACGATCGCGATCCACGTCTGCCGCCAGGTCTTGACCACGCATTCGAGGAACGCGCCGATACCGGTGCGCGTCAGCGCGGCCGTGATGATCGCCGAGAGCAGGATCGCGGTGCCCGTGCCGAGCGGCTGGAAGTCCCAGATCGCCGCATACGGCTTGTGGTACAGCGACACGAACACCGCGTTGTGCAGGCCCGGCCACTTGATCTTCACGTCGCCGATCGCCGCGACGTTCGCGTGTACCCACACGATCACGACCACCGACACGACGAGCCACGGCAGCCAGCCGCCGAAACCCGCGCGGGCGGCACCGGCCGTTGCAGGCACGCTGCGCGCGAGCGCGTATTGCGGATCGGGTTGCGGCTTCCACACCTGGAGGAAACCGATCGTGACGATCAGCGACGTGAGCGACGACAGCACGTCGGTGAGCTGGTAGCCGAGGAAGTTCGACGTGACGAACTGCGCGATCGCGAAACTGCCGCCCGACACGAGCAGCGCGGGCCACAGCTTCGAGATCGAGCGCAGCCCGCCGTACGCGCCGACCACGTAGAACGGCAACAGCAGCGCGAAGAACGGCAACTGGCGGCCGACCATCTGCGCGAGTGTCGCGGGCGGCAGCGACGTCACCGCGCCGAGCACCGTGATCGGCACACCGAGCGCGCCGAACGCGACCGGCGCCGTGTTGAACAGCAGCGTATAGGTGAGCGCTTCGAGCGCGGGGAAGCCGAGCGCGATCAGGAGTGCGCTCGTGATCGCGACCGGCGTGCCGAATCCCGAGATCCCTTCGAGCAGGCAGCCGAACGAGAACGCGACGACGAGCAGCACGAGGCGCCGATCGTCGGGCAGGTTGTCGAGCATCCACTGCCGGAACTGGTCGAAACGGCCCGACTTCACCGCGATGTTGTACAGCAGCAGCGCGTTGAAGACGATCCACATCACCGGCACGACCGCGAGCGCCATGCCCGCGCCGACCGCGTTGAACGCGAGCCCGGCCGGCATCCCCCACGCGCCGATCGCGACCGCGAGGCCGGCGACCAGGCCGGCGAGCGACGCCTGCCACGCGGGGCGGCGCAGCACGCCCAGCGCGATCAGCGCGACGGCGATCGGGATCGCGGCGACGAGGAAGGACAGCAGCAGCGAGTTGGCGACCGGCGTCAACGGCTGCGCGAAGACAATGCCGGGCGGCAGGGCGTCGGTGGGATTCATCGCGTCTCCAAAGTCGACCCGGGGCTGGCGCGACGGCGCCCCCGGATTCGGTGCAAAGCGGTCCTTCCGCAATCGCGACGGCGCTCAGGCGCTTGTGCACGCAACGACGTCGCACGGCCAACCGATCGGTCGCTTAAAAGAGGTTAGGAGGCGCGGGGCGCTTCTACAAGGAGGACAAGCCCGATGCGTGCCGACCCGGTACGGGCCCGCCGCCGCAGGCTGACAGGCAGCGGGCGGGCCGCTGTCGCGTTCGACAGGATGCCCGTCATGCGTGGCTCACCCGCGCAATGTTGCACATGCGGCAAAGGTGCCTGACGGCGGCCGGGATGTTTCGTTTGGCATCCGAAGCCTAGACTGGCTGCATCGATTCCGCCCGCGCCGGTCACGGCACGGCACCGGAACCTCACGGAGTGAACACGATGAAGACGATGAAACAAGCCGTATGCGCATGCGTGCTGATCGGCGCGGCCTTCGCCGCGCACGCGCAGGCCGCATCGACGCTGACGCGCGCCGAGGTCCGCCAGGAACTCGTGGAGCTGCAGGCCGCCGGCTACCGGACGAGCCTGGCAAGCAGTCCCGACTTTCCGGAAAAGATGCAGGCGATCATGCACCGTGCCGCGCAGGCACGCGGCGGGGACGCCGGCTACGGCCGCGACGGCGGCGCAAACGTGGAATCGGGCAAGCCGGCGCTGCCGCACGCGATCGATCGCGGCACGTACGCACACCACTGACGGTGGATCGCCCCGGATCGGGGGCGCCACGGCGCACACCGACCGGCGACGGAGGACGCAGCGCGCACCGCGCCGACCGACGCGGTGCGCGTGCGCCAGGCATCACACGCTGAAGCGGTTCAGCGTATACGCGCGATAGGCCGCGACGAATGCGTCGAACGAACCGGCCTCCTTCGCTTCGAGCTCGGCCTGCTCGGCGAGCGACTTCGCGGCGAGCGCCTGCTCGGTGCGCAGCGTCTCCGCCGACGGCGGGTGCGCGCGGAAATGCGCGGCATGCGCTTCGCTCTGCGCCAGCGCGAACCCGAGGAACGACTGCCCGTGCTCGCGCATCGTGCGCAGCACGCGTGCGGACGGCGTGCGCTCCGGATCGGCGAGCTTCTCGCGCTGCGCGGCGATCGCGCGCGCATGTTCGTCGCCGCCGCGGATTTCGTCGAGACGGCGGCCGACGGTTTCGATATCGCCCATCAGCTCGTCCGCCCACGCCTGCAGCGTGATCGGCGCGCCGTCGCGCTGCAGCGTGAGCCCGGGCTTGCGCCCTTCCATCGTCACGCTGCCGAAGTTCGCGTTCGCCTCCTGGTACGCGGGGCAGTCGAGCACCGGACTCTCGTCGAGCGCGCACGCGAGCAGGAAGGCGTCGATGAAGCGCGCGGTTTCCAGTGCGATGCCGGTCGGCTCGAACGGATCGATGTCGAGACAGCGCACCTCGATGTACTGCACGCCGCGCGACGCGAGCGCATGCAGCGGCCGCTCGCCCGAATACGTGACGCGCTTCGGCCGGATCGTCGAGTAGAACTCGTTTTCGATCTGCAGCACGTTCGTGTTGATCTGGATCCACTCGCCGTCGCGATGCGTGCCGATGGCCTCGTATGCCGGATACGGCTCGCTCACGGCCTTCGACAGCGCGTCGAGATAACCGGGCAGCGTGTTGTAGTCGACGTGCAGCGCAGCCTGGGCGGTCGTGTTCGAGTAGCCGAGATCGCTCATCCGCAGGCTCGTCGCATACGGCAGGTACAGCGTATCGGCGTCGAACGTGTCGAGCTTGTGCGGCTTGCCGCGCAGGAACTTCGTGTCGAGCGCGGGCGATGCGCCGAACAGGTACATCAGCAGCCAGCTGCGGCGGCGGAAGTTGCGGATCTGCGCGAGATAGCGCTCCGACTGGTAATCGACGAGCGTGGCCGTCGACCCTTCTTCCGCATGCAGGCGCCGCCACACTTCCTCGTGCAGCGAGTAGTTGTAGTGGATGCCGGCGATGCACTGCATCGTGCGGCCGTAGCGATACGCGAGGCCGCGCCGGTACACCGTCTTCAGGCGGCCGATGTTCGACGTGCCGTAGTCGGCGATCGGGATCTGGTCGTCGGCCGGCAGCAGGCCCGGCATCGAGTCGTTCCACAGCATCTCGTCGCCGAGCGATGCATAGACGTAACGATGCAGATCGTCGAGGCGTTCGAGCGTGATCGCGGCGTCGCGTTCCGCGGGCGTGATCAGCTCGATCAGCGCTTCGGAATAGTCGGTCGTCAGCGCCGGATGCGTGAGCGCCGAACCGAGCGCGCGCGGATGCGGCGTGAACGCGATCATCCCGTCGCGCGTCACGCGCAGGCTTTCCTTTTCGATGCCGCGCAGGCCGTCGGGCAGATGCTGCCGCGTCGGGCCCGAGCTCAGTGCTTCGAGGCGATTCAGCAGCAGTTCGGACTGGCGGTGAGTCATGGTGTTCGACATGGAGACGCAAGTGCGTGACGGCCGCGCGCAGAACGCCGCGCGCGGCCGGCTGGATTGTTGGTCGCTTCGTTGGTAGCGGGCACTTTAACATCTCGCCGAAACCCGCGCTTGAGGTGGCGCCGGGCAGGGTGCACGGGCCGGAGCGGGCCGCCGGACGGGCCGGTCGCGGCGCTCGCCGCATCTCCCACCGGTTCCGGGCGGCGGCGACGGGCACGCCGGTTGAGCGCATTCGTCCGACGGAACGTGACGCGCGAACGGGGGACGGCAGGTGCAACCGTGCCGCCGAATCGACCGCGGAGAGAGGCGAAAGTGTGCGTCGTGCGCCCGGCATCGGGCGGACGATGGATTCGAGAAACAGCCTTGATGGTCGAAGTCCGGCGGTAGCCAACGAACACCGGCACGGCTTGCGCGACGGGTTGCATCGCGGCTTCGCCGGGTCGCACCCGGCCGCGCAACTCAGTGATCGGCAGTTGCCCTCACCCGCCGCGCGCGCCGCCCGCCCGGTCGGCCACTTCGTTCCACAAATGCAGCGCCGCGTACGCGCGCCACGGCCGCCAGCCTTCGGTGCGACGCTTCTGGGTCGCGAGCCGGTCGAGCGCCGGATCGCGCGCGGCGATCGATTGCATCAGCACGAGATCGGAGGCCGGCCAGGCATCCGGATCGCGCCACGCGCGCATCGCGATGTATTCGACGGTCCACGGGCCGATGCCGGGCAGATCGAGCCACGCACCGCGCAGCGTCGCGAGATCGGCGTGCTCGCGATCGACCGGCACGTCGCCGGCCGCCACCGCGCGCGCCGTGCCCGTCAATGCCGCGACCCGCTTGCCGGGCATCCCGATCTTGTCGAGATCGCAGGCGGCCAGCGCCTCCGGTGTTGGAAAACGCCATGCGGGCGCACCGTCGTCTTCATGAACCACGCGCTCGCCGGCCCGCTCGACGAGCCGGCCGACGATCGTCGTCGCGGCCTTCACGCTCACCTGCTGGCCGACGATCGCGCGCACGGCCAGTTCGAACCCCGACCACGCACCCGGCACGCGCAGCCCCGGTGCGGCCTCGACGAGCGGCGCGAACCACGGATCGCGCGCCAGTCCGCTGCCGATGACGGCCGGATCGGCGCCGAGGTCGAACATCGTCGCGACGCGCGCGGCGAACGCATCATCGACATGACGCGCGACCGCGCCTTCGACCGTCGCGACCAGGCAATGCTTGCGCGGATGTTTCGCGACCGTGAGCCGGCCGGCGTCGCCGTGCAGGTCGACGATGCGGCGATACACGCCGCCCGCCACCTGCTCGACGCCCGGAATCGCGCGCCCGCTGAAGAAGCGCAGGACGCGCGCCCAGTCGTAAGGCGCATTGAAGCGCAGTTCCATTTGCGCGGACGGCGGCACGCGGCCGCCGTTCACGATGGACGTAATCGTCGTTCTTGCGATGCTCAAGCTGCGCTGCCCTCCGCGACGGATTCGGTTTCATCGTCGTGCACGTGACGCGCCTCGGCGGCAAGCAGCGTCGCCTTGCGGCGCACGCCCCAACGATACCCGGACAGCGCGCCGCCCTTTTGTACGACGCGGTGGCACGGGATCGCGAGTGCGACCGGGTTCGACGCGCACGCGGACGCGACGGCGCGCACCGCGCGCGGCGCGCCCAGCGCCTCGGCAATCTCCGAGTAGCTGCGTGTTTCGCCGTACGGAATATGCGTCAGCGCTTCCCACACGCGCTGCTGGAAGGCGGTCGGCGCGATGTCGAGCGGCAGGTCGAACGCGTGCCGCGTGCCGTCCAGGTACGCGCGGATCTGCGCGACGAACGGCGCGAGCCGTGTCGACGCTTCGACCAGCTCGGCGCGCGCGAACGCGTCCTTCAGCTCGCCGACGAGCGCGGCCGGTTCGTCGCCGAACGCGATCCGGCAGATGCCCTGCCCGGTCGCCGCGACGAGCACCGTGCCGAGCGACGTCGAGGCGGTCGCAAAGTCGATCCGCAGGCCGGCACCCTGGCGGCGGAACGCCGACGGTGCCATCCCGAGCTCGCGCGGCACCGACGCATAGAGTCGCGACGGCGAGTTGAAACCCGCGTCGACGGCCGCCTGCGTGACCGGCTGCCCGCTTTGCAGCGCCTGCCGCAGCGCGGCGCCGCGCTGCGCGGCCTGGTACTGCCGCGGCGACACGCCGACCACGCGCTTGAAAAGCCGCTGCAGATGGAACGGGCTCACGTGCACGGCATCGCTCAGCTGCTGCAGCGTGAGCCGCTCGGCATGCGCGTCGAGCACCGCGCACGCGCGGTTGACGATCTCGAGCTCGCGCGGCAGCCCTTCCGGCTGGCAGCGCTTGCAGGGCCGGAAACCGGCCGCGCGCGCGGCGGCCGGATCGGCGAAGAAGGACACATTTTCGCGGCGCGGCAGCCGCGACGCGCAGGTCGGACGGCAGAACACGCCGGTCGTGCGCACGGCGTAGAAGAACGCGCCGTCCGCATGCGGATCGCGCTCGGTCACGGCGCCCCAGCGGGCATCATCGGTCGGATAGGCGGTTTTCATCTGAACCTCGCACTCTCTAGTGTAGATGGTGCCTACTCTAGACATCGGCACGTGCCGTCGCGCCCTGAATCTTGCTCTGTGATTCGCCCCGGATAATCAGGGGCGAATCACCCGGAAATAAGTCCGTCGAAACGCGCGCGCCGGCTGCTGCAGCGCGGTTTTCGTCATCGTCCCGTCACTATTTTGCTGCACTGCGGATGCGACAAATCGCCGTCCTGACGTTTTTTTGCATTCGGAATATTGCGTCGCACCATCGCCGTGTGTATAGTTGGAACTGTCTCCTCCATGTCTCCTCCTGATATGGATTAAGCCCGTTCCGCTCCGCGTGAACGGGCTTTTTTTCGTCCGTCGATTGTGCCGCGTTCCGGCGGGCGGCGCAGGCGCGATGCGTCTACACTCGATGCTCGTCGACTGCGAAGGAGCGCCTGCCCATGAAACCCACCATCCGCGCGATCGATCACATCGTGCTGCGCGTGACCGACATGGCCGCGATGACGCGCTTTTACTGCGACGCCGTCGGCTGCCATGTGGAAAAGGAACAGCCCGACCTGGGCCTCGTGCAGCTACGCGCCGGTGATGCACTGATCGACCTGCTGTCGGTCGGCGGCCCGATCGACCGCCCTGACAGCGGCCCGCCCGGCACGGGGCGCAATCTCGATCACCTGTGCCTGCGCGTCGAGCCGTTCGATCCCGACGCATTGACCGCCCATTTCGCCGCGCATGGCGCACGGCCGGGCGCGCCGGCGGAACGCTACGGCGCCGGCGGCTACGGGCCGTCGATCTACCTGTTCGACCCGGAAGGCAACATGCTCGAATTCAAGGGGCCGCCGGCCGCGATCGGCTGAACGCGGCCGGCGTGCGGGCCGTCATGCGTCCGCGCGCGCCTTCAGCACCGTCCATTCGACCGCGACCGGATCGTGGTCGGCGCTCGAGATCCACGCGGTGCCGTCCTGCACCGTGCACTGCAGGCGCATCGAGCGCTCCGCGAGCCGCCCGAGCGCGGCCGCGACGCCGTCGGCCAGCGACAGCACCTGCACGTTGCGCAGCCGCTCGACCTTGCTGCGCACGCCCTGCCACCAGATATCCGACGTCTTGCCGCCGTACGCGATCACGGTGACCTGCCCGGCGCGGCCGGCCGCCTTCGAGATGCGCCGCTCGTCGGGCTGGCCGGCTTCGATCCAGACGTCGATCGCGCCCGTCAGGTCCTTCTGCCACAGATCGGGCTCGTCGACGTCCGACAGCCCCTTGCAGAATTCGAGCCGCTCGTGCGCGAACAGCGCGAACGCGACGATGCGCACCATCATCCGGTCGTCGGTTTCCGACGGATGGCGCGCCACCGTCAGCGCGTGATCGGCGTAGTAATGCCGATCCATATCGGCGATTTGCAGTTCGGCTTTGTAGATCGTGGATTTCAGCGCCATGCGGATACGGCCCGGGCGGGCATTCGGTTCGGTCGGGCCGTGATGATACCGAATGCGCGCCGTCCGGCGCGTGTCATGCGCCACCCACAGCGCAACGGCCCGGCATGTGCCGGGCCGTGTTCGGTTCGCGCCGCCCGCTCATCGGGCAGGTGCGCTCGCGCGTCGTGCGACTGCGCGGTGGATGGGCGGTTACTGGCGGTTACTGCTTGACGAAGCGCGAATCGGTCCAGAGACCCTGCTGGTCGCTGTTGTCGGCGCTGACGAACTGCACGTCGCCCTGGTCGACCGACACGACGCGGAAACGCTGGCCTTCCGGTACCGACAGGCAGCGGTAGTCGTCGAAGTATTGCTGCTTCGCCTGCGACTTGCCGTCACGTTCGTGACTCAGTACGGAGTCCAGATTGTCTTTCGACAGGCAGCCCCATGCATTCTTCGTCAACTGGATTTCCTGCGCCGGCTTGACGGCCGAATCGCCGCCCGCCTGGGCAATCGACACCGCGCAAAATGCGCCGACGAGGGCAAAAAGGATACCGGTACGCTTCATCATGTTCTGTCTCCAGGCTTGCGGACACCAGGCTTGGGTTAGCTATGTGTTTAAAGGTGATCGTGAACCGCGTTTTTCACTTTAGAAGACCGGCAAGCGATAGCAAGCACATTTGTTGTGCGACCGCAATAGCGGCGGATTGTCGCACCCCGTGCGCAGCCTGTTTTTTGCGCGGCACGCGCGGCGGGCAACCCCCGTTGCGCGGCGGACAGGCCCGTCACGCCGGGCGGAAAGCGTTATCCGACAGGGCTTTCATCCAAGTTACATTGCAGCAATTGAACGGTTTGGATAATCCATTTCGTCATCCGGATCATTTTGATGCGCCGCACATAAAGTCATTCGAAAACGAATCGACTTTACCGCAGTGCGGAATCGCAAATACCTGATACAAGAAAAATGCCAGGCATAAGCGAATCCGTATTTATCCGTAGTTCCCCGAATGTATTCGGCGCCCGCGAAAACCCCGCTGCAAGCGCCTTTCGCCAGCGCGTTTACCCTGCCTTGTTCGGACTGGATTGCTGGCGGTCGAAATAATCGCGTTGAAAGATGCACATGCGATAAGCGTTGTGATACGCGCCGTTTCCGAAAAATTCTTCCTTCAACTCGGCCTCGTGCTGGAATCCGCATTTTTCGTACACGTGAATCGCCGCCGCATTCGACGTATCGACGATCAGGTACAGCTTGCGCATGTTCAGCACCTTGAACGCGTACTCGATCGCGAGGCGCGTCGCCTGGCCCGCGTAACCACGCCCCTGGCATTGCGGCGCGATGATGATCTGGAACTCGCCGCGGCGATGGATGTAGTCGAGCTCGATCAGTTCGACGAGGCCGACCAGTTCGCCCTGCGCGTCGACCGCGACGAAACGGCGCTCGCGCTGGTCGTGCACGTGGCGGTCGTACAGTTGTGACAGTTCCGAGAAGGTTTCGTACGGCTCCTCGAACCAGTAGCGCATGATCTTTGCGTCGTTGTTCAGTTCGTGGACGAAGCGCAGGTCCTGGCGCTCCAGCGGCCGCAGCGCGAGCGTGTTGGTATCGTTCTGGAGTTGCATGTTCATGTCCTGTTTGATGCCGGCGCATGTGCGGCAAGGCCACTTCCGGACCTGTTTCGCACTGTAAGAAGTTGAACGCGGGCGAAGTTCAGAGCCTAGAATGGGAGCAAGGGTTCCTGCCACCGCAAGGAGGCTATCGTGTTCGAGCAAGTGATACTCGGAATTTTCCTCGTGCTGCCGCTCGTGATCGTCGCGGCGCTGTTTTCCGACGAACTGTGGCAGGAACATCGGCGCCAGCATCCGCGTGACGAAAACGCACCGCACATCGACTGGAAGCATCCGTGGCGCCGCGTGCGACGCGGGCATTGAGTCGACTGGCGTTGGTCCGCGGGGCGCGCCGGCCTGGCCGCCCTGGCGGGTGAACGCATGACGCACCCCGGTACGCATCCGATTACACGCCCGAATTCCGCTTCGATCCGATTCCCGCTCAACCCGCTCACTCCGCGAGACGCCGCCGTGAACGACCAGCCCGCCCAGCCTCCGCACGACATTCCCAACGAAACGATCGACCTGCAGATCGCCGACGTGCTGGCGGCCGTCCGCTACCCGGCCAACAAGGATGCGATCGTCGATGCCGCGCGCGACGCGGGCGCCAGCAACGAAGTGCTGTCGATGCTCGACGGGCTGCCCGAACAGGACTACGCGGACGTCGACGCCGTCACGCACTGGGTTGCCGGCAACTTCGGTCCCGGCCTCGGGGTTTGAGCGCGCAACCATAACGCGATAGGATCAGGCCGCACCGGTCGCGCAGCGGCCGGCTGGCTGTCGCCCGGCGCAAGACCGGGCGTTTCCGCGTACGTGCCCCGGGGAACTCCATGGAAGGCATCCTGATCCAGCACACGACACGCCGTCAGCTCTGGTTCGGCGCACTGACGGCGCTCGTCATCGTGCTCGCGCTCGGGATCGCCGCGCCGCACGCGAACGTCGCGCTGCCGGCCGTCGAGCCGTTCATGCCGATGTGCGCGCTCACCGTGTTCACCACCGCGAGCATCGCGGCGTTCTTTCTCGGCGCGCAGTTCACCGTGACCCGCCAGCCGGTGCTCGGCGCACTCGGCGGCGCCTACGCGTTCACCGCGCTCGCCGTCGCGCTGCAGCTGCTCACCTTTCCCGGCGTATTCGCGCCGCACGGGCTATTCGGTGCGCAGCCGCAAAGCGCCGCGTGGATGTGGATCTTCTGGCATGCCGGCTTCCCGAGTTTCGTGATGGTCGCGCTGCTCGCGCGCGCGCGGCTGGCGCGCGCACCGGTCGGCGTGCGGCAGACACGGTGGTGGACGCTCGCACTGGTCGGCGGACCGGCTGCCGTCGCGGGATTGCTGAGCCTGTTCGCGCTGAACGTGTCGCTGCCGCCCGCGTTTCATCCGCCGGGCGACGCGTCCGTGCTGCCCGTCAACGCCGTCGCGCTGGTCGTGTGGCTGCTCAATGCGCTGGCGCTCGTTGCCGTGCTGGCCACCGGCCGGCTGCGCACGACCCTCGACCTGTGGCTCGCGATCGCGGTGCTTGCGTGCGTCACCGACACCACGCTGAACCTGATGAGCACCAATCGCTTCACGGTCGGCTGGTATCTCGCGCGCGTGTTCAGCATGTTCACGCCGGGCGTGCTCGTATGCGTGCTCGCATGGGAAGTGACGATGCTCTACCAGCGGCTGTTCGAGGCACACGCGACGCTGATCCGTTCGTCCGCGCGCGACGGCCTGACGGGCGCGTTCAATCGCATGCACTTCAACGATCACTTCCACACGCTGTTCCTGCAGTCGCGACGGCAAGGCGAACCGCTGTCGCTGCTGATGGTCGACGTCGACCACTTCAAGGCGTACAACGACGCGTTCGGTCACGTGAAGGGCGACGCGTGCCTGATTGCCGTCGCGAATGCGTTGGCCGGCGCGGTGAGGCGGCCCGCGGACATGGTCGCGCGTTACGGCGGCGAGGAGTTCGCGATCGTGCTGCCGAACACGGGCGCGCGCGGCGCGCGGGTCGTCGCCGAGGAAGCGCGCGAGGCGGTATTGCGGCTCGATCTCGCGATGCCGACATCACCCGCCGGACGCGTGAGCGTGAGCGTCGGCTGCGCGACCGTGGCGGCCGACGATCTCTCCACACCCGACGCGTTGATCGAAGCCGCCGATGCCGCGCTGTATCGTGCGAAGGATACGGGGCGAAACAGGGTCGTCACTGCCTGAAAACGTCTGCTGTTTGGGGATTTGTTACGGTCATTGTGACCGGAATAATCCACCGTTACGGATTGCGGAGCAGGGAAACGATCGCTTACAGCCGGTGTTGCGGGCGCTCGCTATGCTGGGTTTCATATTGAACCCGAGCAGGTGAACCCTATGAAGAAGACCCTTTTGCTGATTGCCGGCGTCGCCGTGCTGTTGAGCGGCTGTATCGTGGTGCCTGACGGTGGTGGGTATTACGGTGGTGGCGGGTATTACCATCACCGGCATTGGGATTGACGTGGATGACGGTCCGGCTGCTTCGATCCGGGCCTTCGCGCCATCAAGCCGGCGCAGTCAGTTCGGCATGCATCAGAAATACCTGTAGCGCAGCGAGCGTTTCGTAGTGAAGACGCTCGAGGCGCGCATCCTTCTCCGCGTCTTCGATCAGATTGCGTTCGGCATCGAACCGATAAGGCTCCCCCAGCAGTTCGGCCATGTCGATCTGGAAGTACGTGCACTCCCCATAGGGCCGCTTGCCGTCGATGTAGGACAGCGGCCAGAAGTCATCGCGCTTCAGCACCGCATCGATCGAGTAATCGTCGAGCGTTCTCCAGACGGTCCCTTGCAGTATCGAGAGATGCTCGGCGCGAAATTCGAAACGCCCCGATGCGTCAACACCGCTTTCCGGAAAATCGAACGCCTCGCGCAGTTCCGCCGGGATCACGTATTGCGCCGGTGACAACGTGCCCGCGACCGTGACGAATTCGGGCACGACGTGGCCGAGTTCTGCCAGCGTGCGAATGGCCAGCACGTCGTCGCCCGTTTCGAGGATCGCCTTGGCGAGATCGATCGTCGTGCCGTTTCCCGTCAGTGGCGGCTCGGGAACAATGCCCGGCGCACCGGATTCGATCGGAAGCCACATGACCTGAAGCCGCCTCATCAGCGCGACATGACGCGGCGTCAGGTCGGGAGATGGCGCATCGTCGGCAAAGACGGCGCGAAGAATGGCGTGACGTTCGATCGAATGGTCAGGCATCGGAGCACTCGGTGTGACGCGCGGCAAACACCAGCAGCGCGACGGGATTCAACTTCGGCAGAGGTTTGCGACTGGCGTCGCCGTATCCGAAACGCGAACTCAGGTCGTGCCCGTAGCCGTCATCGGCGGCGGATACGCGGAAGGCGACAGGTTTCGAATGACCATGCGGTCGAGTTCGGCTTGCGCCTGCGCAATTTTCTCGTCGGCCGCGACGATTTTCCGCCGATGGCGATAACGCGCCACGAGTACCGAACCGATTATCACGAGAACGAAGACGACGTTCCCGACGGCCGGCGTATGGTCGGCAAACTTGCCGGCCAGGGTACCCAGGATCGCACCGCCTATCACGCCGAACATGGCCGCGAATATGCCATCGACGATCCAGCTCTTCGAAGGGTATTTGAGCCGCGCAACGTTGATTGCGACAACGGCATCGACCATGCCGTCCACCTTGCCCTGTACGGCATCGAGTTGTGCCTCAATGTCATCCGTCAGGTTTCGGGCGCGCGCCTTGTCCGGTTCGGCAAGCACCCCGGCATTGGCGTAGGTCAGCAGGATGCCGTCCAGCTCTTTCCATGCGGCTTCCAGATCGGATGACACCCGGCCTTCTTCCCGCAAATGGCGCCAGCCGGTATCCACATCGTTGAGGTCGACGTATGTGCCGTGCGATGCACAGCATTCAAATACCGCAAATGCCCGACGCAGCTCGAGCTCCGTGGTGAAGTTGTCGTTCGCTCGCGACCGTTGGCTTTTCGCCATGTCGGTCGTCGAGTTGCCGGTTGATTCGCCGCGTTTTCCGAATCCGAATCCCATGCGTGCCCTCTCTTTGTTTTTTGGACCGGGGGTCGTTGTGTCGAAATGTCCCGGCCGGCCGATTTTACGGCAGGCCGCGTGACGTGCACGGGGGATCGATCGTGATCGGGATGGCCGATCAACAGCGAATGACGAGCCGTAAAGCGCTTTCGAACGTCGAATCCGCGGGCATCACTTCCCGATGCAAAACCTGCTGAAAATCACCCCCAGCAGATCATCCGAAGTGAACTCCCCGGTAATCGAATTGAGTTGCTCCTGCGCGAGCCGCAGTTCCTCGGCAAACAGATCGAGCGACTGAGCGCGTTGCTCCGCATGATCCGCCGCCTGCGCGAGATGCTCCTGCGCGGCCCGCAGCGCGATCAGATGCCGCTCCCGCGCGAGATACACGCCCTCCGCCCCGGCCTGCCACCCGGCGATCCGCAGCAGCTCCGCGCGCAGCATGTCGATCCCGTCGCCGCGCTTCGCCGACAGATGCACCTCGGTCAGGTCGCCCTCCGCCGCCGGATGCTCGACACACGCCGCCACGCCGGTCAGGTCCGTCTTGTTCAGCACGCGTACCACCGGCACGCCGCCCGGAAACCGCGCGGCAATCGTCTCGTCATCCGCCGTCATCCCGGTGCGCGAATCCAGCAGATGCAGCACGACGTCCGCCCGCTCGATCTCGCTCCACGTGCGTGCGATGCCGATCCGCTCGACCTCGTCCTCCGTCTCGCGCAACCCGGCCGTATCGATGATGTGCAGCGGAATCCCTTCGACCTGGATCGTCTGCGCGACCTTGTCGCGCGTCGTGCCCGCGATCGGCGTAACGATCGCCAGCTCCGCGCCGGCCAGCGCGTTCAGCAGCGACGACTTGCCGACGTTCGGCTGCCCCGCGAGCACGACCGACAATCCTTCGCGCAGCAGCGCGCCTTGCCGCGCATCACCCAGCACGTGCGCGAGCTGCGCGCGAATCTTCGCGAGCTTGCCGCGCGCGTCGGCCGCCTCCAGGAAATCGATCTCCTCTTCCGGAAAATCTAGCGTCGCCTCGACCAGCATCCGCAGCGTGATCACGTCGTCGACGAGCGCATGGATCTGCCGCGAGAACGCGCCGTCGAGCGAGCGCCCGGCCGAACGCGCGGCCGCTTCGGTGCTCGCCTCGATCAGGTCGGCGACGGCCTCGGCCTGCGCGAGATCGAGCTTGTCGTTCAGAAACGCGCGTCGCGTGAATTCGCCGGGCTCCGCGAGCCGCAGCCCGAAACCGCGCCCAGCATCCAGGCAGCGCTGCAGCAGCAGCTGCATCACGATCGGCCCGCCGTGCCCCTGCAGCTCGAGCACGGGCTCGCCGGTGTACGAATGCGGCGCCGGGAAATACAGCGCGATCCCGCGGTCGAGCGGCGCGCCGTGCTCGTCGAGGAAGGGCACGTAACTCGCATGGCGCGGCGCGAGCTTCTGCCCGCACAACGCGTCGATCAGCGGCAATGCGGCCGCCTCGCCACCGCGCCCGAACGATACACGGACGACCCCGATGCCACCCCGGCCGGCAGCAGTGGCAATGGCGACGATCGGATCGGAATCGGTAGCGAGCATGGGAATCGGTTGAATCGGGTGATCAGTGAATATGGTGCGCCCGCGCAACAGTTCGGGCATCGGAACGCCGGCATTGTAGCGTGCCGGCTCACACGCCATCGGTCGCCACGCTGGATTCGGACGCGCCCGAATTTATCCCGCCGGGGATAAGCCAAGTATCAGTCCGGCGCCATGTCACAACGACGGTTTCGGACGAGTATGCCTGCTGGAGCGGCCCAACACTGTGGCCCTCAATTTTTCCTCCCACTCCGATCGAGATCGGGATTCGTCTGAACGAGATACGTTTAGCCTGAATGGTTGTCTGAAACGTGGTGGTGGAATTGCACAATCTCCCCCATGCCGACATCCGAAGAAAAAGCCGCGTTCTCGGAACGCCTGAAATTCGCCCTGCGGCGCAGCCCGGAGAAGATCACCGGTGCGACCGAACTGGCGAACCGATTCAATCTGCGCCACCGCGGAGCGCAACCCGTTTCGCCGCAAACCGCGCATAAGTGGCTGACGGGTCGCACGATTCCGACGTCGGACAAACTCGCCACGCTCGCCGAATGGCTGCGCGTCGAACTCCACTGGTTGCATTACGGCCCGTCGCCGAGCGTGATCGAACATCCGACGCCGCAACCGCTGCCGCGCGACGAGCGCTATCCGCCGACGCCCGAGACGATCGAACTCGCGTCGAAGATCGAAGCGCTGTCGCCGCATCATCGCTACCTCGTGCAGGAACTGGTCGAGCAGTTCTACGGCGACTCGGGCGAATCGAAGAAAGGCTGAACCCGCACCGGCACCGCAAAAGCAAAAAGCCGCATGGCGCGAACCATGCGGCTTTTTTGTATGCATCGCGGGCGGCTCGCCGCCCGCGTATGCAACGGGCGTCAGGCCGGTTTCTTCTTGGCCCCGCCGAGCTTGCGCGTGATGTAGTACTGCTGCGCGATCGACAGCACGTTGTTCACGACGTAGTACAGCACGAGGCCGGCCGGGAAGAAGAAGAACATCACCGAGAACGCGATCGGCATGAACTTCATCATCTTCGCCTGGACCGGGTCCGGCGGAGTCGGGTTCAGGCTCGTCTGCACGTACATCGACACGGCCATCAGCACCGGCAGGATGAAGAACGGATCGCGCTGCGACAGGTCGTGAATCCACAGAACCCACGGCGCGCCGCGCATTTCGACCGAGGCGAGCAGCACCCAGTACAGCGAGATGAACACCGGGATCTGGATCACGACCGGCAGACAGCCGCCGAACGGATTGACCTTCTCGGTCTTGTACAGCTCCATCAGCGCGGCGTTCATCTTCTGCGGATCGCTCTTGAAGCGTTCGCGCAGCGCCTGCATGCGCGGCGTGATTTCCTTCATGCGCGCCATCGACTTGTAGCTCGCAGCCGACAGCGGGAAGAACACCGCCTTGATCAGGATCGTGAGCAGCACGATCGACCAGCCCCAGTTGCCGATGTAGCCGTGGATCTTCTCGAGCAGCCAGAACAGCGGCTTCGCGATGATCGTCACCCAGCCGTAGTCCTTCACGAGTTCCAGGCCCGGCGCGATGCCTTCGAGCATGCGCTCCTCTTCCGGACCGGCGAACAGGCGTGCCTGCACGTCGGCCGACTGGCCCGGCGCGATCGCGGCGACCGGCTGCTTCACGCCGACGCGGTACAGCGTCGGATCGATCTTTTCAGCGTAGATGTCGCGCTTCACGCCCTGCTGCGGAATCCAGGCCGACGCGAAGTAGTGCTGCACCATCGCGACCCAGCCGTTGTCGGCGGAGGTCACGTAGTCGGCCTTGTTCTTGTCGAGGTCGCTGAAGTTGATCTTCTGGAAGTGCTTCGCGTCCGTGTAGACCGCCGGCCCGAGGAACGTATGCGAGAACATCGGCGTTTCGACGGCCGTGTTGTCGCGCACCAGTTCCATGTAGACCGTCGGCGTGACAGGTGCCGTGCCGACGTTGTCGATCCTGGTGTCGACGCCGATCACGTAGCTGCCGCGCGTGAACGTGTAGGTCTTCACGACCTTCACGCCGCCCTTCACCGGCGATTCGAACGACAGCTTCAGCGCGTTCTGGTCGCCCGTCAGCGACGTCGAGCCGGGGTTCAGCTGCGTGTAGACGTCGTTGTGGTTCGGGAAATCGCCGCCGAGCAGGCCCGAGCGCGCGAGATACGTATGGCCGGCCGTGTGGTCGAACAGCGTGATGTACAGGTCGGGCTGCTTGCCGTCGCCCTGCTTCTTCAGCGTCAGCTTCGCGAGCGTGCCGCCGCGCGTGTCGATTTCGCCGTCATAGACGTCGGTCGAGAACTTCACGAGCTGCGCCTGCGCGGCCGGAGCAGTGGTCGACGGGGCGGCGCCTGCTGCTGCGGCAGGCACTTCACCTGCGGTCGTCGTCGCGCCCGTGCCCGATGCACCGCCGGCAGCGGCCGCGGGGGCCGTCTGCGTGGCGCTCGGGAAGAACATCGACGGGCGTCCATGGGACCGCTGCCAGTTGTCGTACAGCATGACAGCTGACATGAAGAAGATCACCCATAGGACGGTGCGTTTGATATCCATGCGTTGTCTCAGAGTCGATGGGACCGCGCGTCGGCTTCGCCGCGAGCGCGAGTGTCGGAGTTGGGCGGCGGGACGAGGTCGATGCCGCCCGCGGAAAACGGATGGCATCGGCACACGCGCCTGACGGCGAGATACGTGCCGCGCGCGGCGCCATGATACTGGATTGCCTCGCGCGCGTAATCCGAACAGGAAGGATAAAAACGGCAACGGTTGCCGAGCATCGGGCTCACGGCAACCTTGTAGAAGCGCAGCAAGGCGATCAATACCGTTTCCATACCTTGGGCGGCGCCGTACGACGCCGCGTCAAAACCGGCCGGGCAGGCGCGAACGCCGCACCGGGCACGGATGCGTCACTCGGACGCGGGCTTCGACGCACGGCGGGCGATTTCCCGGACTGCCCTGTCGAGCAGCTCGCGGATCTCGGCCGCGCACATCGCCGCGAGCGGGGCGGAAGCCGCGCTCGGCAGCGCTTTCTTGTCGAAGCGCGTGTGCTGCCGCAGCAGCAGGTCGTAACCGGCGAACTCGGCCCGGCGCAAGCGAAACGCATCGCGCGCCAGCCGCTTCACGAGGTTACGTGTTACCGCACGCGGCGCATACTTCTTGCCGACGACGAGCCCCAGACGCGCGGGCTGACCGGTCGGCTTGCCGTAAATCACGAAGTGCGCGGAGCGCCGCCAGGGGCGCAAACGAAAAACGGATGAAAATTCATCCGTTTTCAGAAGTCGCGCAGCTTTCGGGAAGGCGGCTTTCGTCTGCGACGGATTCGCACCCGGCTCGACGGCACCTTCCGCAGGACTGCGGACGGCGGACACAGCGCGCAACCTGCCTTAGATGGCGAGGCGCTTGCGGCCCTTCGCGCGGCGAGCGTTGATGACCTTGCGGCCACCTGCCGTCTTCATGCGGACACGGAAGCCATGGGTGCGCTTGCGGCGCGTCACGGACGGTTGGTAAGTACGTTTCATGATGTTCTCACTTGTTCGAGAATGTCGAAATTCAGGGGACCGCGTGCCCTTAACCGGAGGCATTCGGGCGAACGCAATCGCCGGGAATACAGGATTGGTTTTCGCGGAACCCGCTATTTAAACCGTTTTTCTCTTGACGGTCAATACTTTAGGAGTCGCTCGCCTGTGCCGGCCCGCGCCGATCCGGCCCCGCGACCCACCATCCCGGCCTGTGGATAACTCGCGCTGTGGTCGCGTTTGGCGGTAGAATCTCGCCTTATCTCCAAGAATCCCGCACGCCGCCTCGGCCCGCGCCTGCCCCTCCAGCACTGTGACGCAGGCGTCCGAGGCACGCTCGCACGACCGCTTCGGGCCTTGTTGCGCAACCGCGACAAGGGCGCCGGCGAGCCGCGCTGTGCACGCAAAAAACGACAGTTACTTGATGAACGATTTCTGGCAACACTGTTCCGCACTGCTGGAGCGCGAGCTGACGCCCCAGCAGTACGTGACGTGGATCAAACCCTTGGCCCCGGTGGCCTTCGATGCGTCGGCGAACACGCTGTCCATCGCCGCGCCGAACCGCTTCAAGCTGGACTGGGTCAAGAGCCAGTTTTCGGGACGGATCTCCGATCTGGCCCGCGAATTCTGGAACACGCCGATCGAAGTCCAGTTCGTCCTCGATCCCAAGGCAGGCATGCGCAGTGCCGCGGCCGGCGCCGCATCGGGCGCAGCCGCCCCGCGCGCGCCGCTCGCACCGAGCGTCCCGGCCGCCACGGTGGCCGCGAT